>JANNMK010000055.1:0-2386 GCA_031397785.1 Sphingomonas sp.
AGAGACCGCAGAGTTATTTGAATTTTTGTTCAAGCGACTTCCCCCAATGGCGGCATGTTATGGCCGAGCATCCGCAACACATCCGCCGCGCATTCGACGACATTGCTGCCCGGCCCGTAAATGCCCTGCACCCCGGCGTCGCGCAGATAGTCATAATCCTGACGCGGGATGACGCCGCCGACGATGACCTTGATGTCGCTGCGCCCGGCCTCGCGCAGCCTGTGGATAAGATCGGGGATAAGTGTCTTGTGCCCGGCGGCGAGGCTGGAGGCGCCGACGACATCGGCATCGCTATCGAGCGCGAGGACGACGGTTTCCTCCGGCGTCTGGAACAGCGGGCCGGAGACGATGTCGAAGCCCATGTCGCCGAACGCTGAGGCGATGATATTGGCGCCGCGATCGTGCCCGTCCTGCCCCATTTTGGCGACCAGCAGTTTTGGTTTGCGGCCAAGCCGTCGTTCGACTGCGGCAACGCCATCGAGGATCTGCGCCCAGCGCGGATCGCCTTCATAGGGCTTGGCGTAAACGCCCTTAACCGGCGTAGGCACGGTGCCATAGCGGCCGAACACCGTTTCCATCGCCGAGGAGATTTCGCCGAGCGTCGCGCGGGCGCGGGCGGCGGTGACGGCGAGCGCAAGGAGGTTGTCGCTGGACCGTGCACCTGCCGTCAGCGCAGCAAGCGCGGCCTGGCACGCCGCTTCGTCGCGCGCCGCCTTTAGCCGGGCGAGGCCGGCCACCTGCCCTTCGCGCACGACGGCATTGTCGACCTCCAGCGTATCGAGCCGGTCTTCGCTTTCGCGGCGGTATTTGTTGACGCCGACGATGACATCCTCACCGCGATCGACCCGGGCCTGGCGGGCGGCGGCGGCTTCCTCGATCATCGCCTTGGGCCAGCCGGCGGCGACGGCCTTTGCCATGCCGCCTTCGGCCTCGACGCGTTCGATAATCTCCCACGCCCTATCGACCAGTTCGCTGGTCAGCGCCTCGACATAATAAGAGCCGCCCAATGGATCGACGACGCGGGTCATGCCGGTTTCCTCCTGCAGCACGATCTGCGTGTTGCGGGCGATGCGGGCCGAGAAATCGGTGGGCAGAGCGATGGCTTCGTCGAGCGCGTTGGTGTGCAGGCTTTGCGTGCCGCCGAGCATTGCCGCCATCGCCTCCACCGTGGTGCGGATGACATTATTGTAGGGGTCCTGCTCGGTCAGGCTGACACCGCTGGTCTGGCAGTGGGTGCGCAGCATTTTCGAGCGCTCGTCCCGCGCGCCGAGACTGGTCATCACCCGGTGCCACAAGACGCGGGCGGCGCGGAGCTTTGCGACTTCCATGAAAAAGTTCATGCCGATCGCGAAAAAGAAGCTGAGACGCCCGGCGAATTTGTCGATGTCGAGACCTGAGGCGACACCATATTTCACATAGTCCATGCCATCGGCGATGGTGAAGGCGAGTTCCTGCACCTGTGTCGCGCCGGCTTCGTGCATGTGGTAGCCGGAGATCGAGATGCTGTTGAATTTGGGCATATTCGCGCTGGTGTAGGCGAAGATATCCGAGATGATCCGCATGCTGGGTTCGGGCGGGTAGATATAGGTGTTGCGGACCATGAACTCCTTGAGGATGTCATTTTGGATGGTGCCGTCGAGCTCGGCCTGCGGCACCCCCTGCTCTTCGCCGGCGACGATGAAAAAGGCGAGAATGGGGATGACCGCGCCGTTCATCGTCATGCTGACCGACATCTTGTCGAGCGGGATGCCGTCGAACAGGATTTTCATGTCCTCGACGCTGTCGATGGCTACCCCGGCCTTGCCGACATCGCCGACCACCCGGGGATGATCGCTGTCATAGCCGCGGTGGGTGGCGAGGTCGAAGGCGACCGACAATCCCTTTTGCCCGGCGGCGAGATTGCGGCGGTAGAAGGCATTGGAATCCTGGGCGGTGGAGAAACCGGCATATTGGCGGATGGTCCATGGGCGGCCGGTGTACATGGTGGCGCGCACGCCGCGCGTGAACGGCGCGAAGCCGGGCATTCCGGGATCGGCGGTGACATCGTCGGCAGTGTAGAGCGGTTTGACCGCAATCCCTTCGGGCGTGTGCCAAGTCAGGTCGCGGCCTTTCGACTCCTTCCACGCAGCGTCGATCCAGTCGTCGTAATCGGCCATGCCATCCCGTTTCTTCTTCCCCCACCCGCGCGCCGGAGGGGGTTTAGTCACTGCCCTTTGAACTGCGCTTTACGCTTCTGCAAGAAGGCCATTGCGCCTTCGATGGCATCGGCGCTCGCTCCGGCGGTCCGCTGTCCTTCGGCTTCGCGCAACAGGGCAGAGGCGTAATCAACCTCGAGCGCGGCGGCGATATTCTGGCGCATGATGCCGATGGCGAGCGTCGGGCCATC
>JANNMK010000056.1:0-12636 GCA_031397785.1 Sphingomonas sp.
AGCGAAGGCATGATCGCCTGCCGGGATCCGCTGGGCGTGCGCCCGCTGGTCATGGGCAAGCTCGGCGACGCCTGGCTGTTCGCCTCCGAAACCGTCGCTTTCGATGTCGTCGGCGCCGACTTCGTCCGTTCGGTCGAGCCCGGTGAAATGGTCATCGTCCAGAATGGCGAAGTGCGCTCGATCCGTCCGCTGCCACCCGCGTTCCAGCGGCCATGCATTTTCGAACATGTCTATTTCTCTCGCCCCGATTCGATCGTCGATGGCACGTCGGTCTATTCGGTGCGCAAGGCGATCGGCGCGGAACTCGCCAAGGAAAGCCCGGCGGATGTCGATTATGTCATCCCGGTGCCCGACAGCGGCACACCGGCCGCGATCGGCTTCGCCCAGGCCTCGGGCATTCCGTTCGAGCTCGGCATCATCCGCTCGCACTATGTCGGGCGCACCTTCATCCAGCCCGGCGACCAGGTCCGTCACCTCGGCGTCAAGCTCAAGCACAATGCCAACCGGGCGCTGGTCGAAGGCAAGCGCATCGTGCTGATCGACGATTCGATCGTGCGCGGCACCACCAGCCTCAAGATCGTCCAGATGATGCGCGACGCTGGCGCTGCCGAAGTGCATATGCGGATCGCCAGTCCGCCGACCCGGCACAGCTGCTTTTACGGCGTCGACACGCCCGAACGCTCGAAACTGCTCGCCGCACGGCACAATGTCGAGGAAATGCAAGCCTATATCCACGCCGACAGCCTCGCCTTTCTGTCGATCGACGGCCTTTACCGCGCGGTCGGCGAGGCCAATCGCAACATGGGTCAGCCGCAATATTGCGACGCATGCTTCACCGGCGACTATCCCACCGCGCTGACCGACCAGGATGATGCCGCGCCCGAAGCCCAGTTTTCATTGCTGGCCGAACGCGTCAGTTGATGGGCATACTCGACGGACAAGTTGCGCTGGTCACCGGCGCGAGCAGAGGTATCGGCGCTGCCACCGCCGAAACGCTGGCAGCGGCCGGGGCGCATGTCGTCATGGTTGCCCGCGATGCAGCAACACTCGAACTGGTCGAGGACCGGATCCATGGCGCGGGCGGCAACGCCACCATCGCCCCGCTCGATATGGCCGATGGCGACAATATCGCGCGGCTGGCTGGCGCGATTGCCCAGCGCTGGCAGCGACTCGACATACTGGTTCTCAACGCTGCGATGCTCGGTACTTTGGCGCCCCTGGCCGCTACCGACATGAAGGAAATGAGCCGGCTGTTTACATTGAACGTGCTGGCCCAGCAGGCGATGATTGCGGCGTTCGAACCCCTCCTGCGCCGCGCCGATGCGGGCAAGCTGATTGCACTGACCAGCGGCGTTGCCCGCAAACCCCGCGCCTATTGGGGTGCCTATGCTGCGTCGAAGGCGGCGCTCGAAAACCTCGTCTGCACGTTCGGCGAGGAAATGCGCGCGGTTTCGACCCTTCGCACCGCCATCGTCGACCCCGGTGCCACCCGCACCACAATGCGCGCCCGCGCCTTTCCCGGTGAGGATGCAACCACACTCAAGGGTCCGGAAGCGGTGGCCGATGCCATCCTCGCTCTGATAGCGCGAGGCTTCGATTCTACCGAGTTCGTCGCCCTGCCTCGATAACGCCTGGCGGTGGGCAGGCCTTCGCGCTTGCCGTTTGATCGGTTACTGTTAGTCTGTCTCCACCAACAGGGAGAAGACTTATGGCCCCCGCCGGACTGCTTCGCACCATCATCGCCATATTGATCGGCATCGCCATCGCAGGCGCGACCATCGCCGTCATCGAATGGGTTGGCCAGGCCTTTTACCCTCCGCCGGGCGGCATCGACATGACCGATCCCGGCGCAATGGGCGCTGCGCTGGTCGAGGCCGCGCCCGGTGCGCAGATTTTTGTGTTGATTGCCTGGTTTTTCGGATCGCTGGTCGGCGGTTTTGCCGCGCGGATAATCGCCAACCGCTGGATAGCGCCCATCGCGGTCGCTTTGGCGGTCAGTGCAGCCGTGCTGTGGACAACCACCTTGTTCCCGCACCCGTGGTGGATGGTCCTTAGCGGTCTTGCCCTGCCTCTGCTAGCGGGGCTGCTGGTCGCGCGGCGCGGGCGGCGGGCGGTTGCGGCCGTCGATCGCAGCGCTACCGTCGCCCCCACGACCGCCACTCACCACCCGGCAGAACCGGTCGACCGAACCGACCGGCCAGTCTAGCGCCCCGTCTCCTGACGCCCCGTATCGACGGCGGCGCGCACAGCCTAGTAAAAGGCCAGCCGTCGCCTTCCGAGCTCGGTGCTGGTTGCAGTCGGCCAATTGCCGACACCGACGATCACCAGCTTGCGGGCCGGATCGATAAAGATGCCCTGGCCGAATATGCCCTGTGCGGCAAAACTGCCGTCGTCATAGGTCCACCACTGGTGACCATAGCCAAAACCCGGCGCACCGATGTCGGCCTGCTTGCGGCCAGCGGTTGCAAACCAGCCTGCTGGCACGACCTGGCGTCCCGCCGCCCGCCCGCCGCCAAGCACAAACTCGCCGAACCGCGCATAGTCGCGCAGCCGCATCTGCATGCAGCAGCCGCTGATCTCCTTGCCCCCGCTGTTGAGTACCCAGCTCGCGTCGGCCTCCATGCCATAGGGCCGCCAGATTTTTTCCGACAGATATTGCGCGACCGTTTTGCCGGTCGCCTTTTCAACCAGCACGCCGATCAGATTGGTTTCGCCGGTGTTGTAATTCCAGCGTGTGCCCGGTTCATGGGCTCGCGGCAGGCGGCGCATATAGGCGGTGACGGGATCGACAGCGCCCTCGGCAGTGGCCGAATTGAACTGCGCCACATCGCTGTTCGGGTCGGTATAGCTTTCGTTCCAGCGCACGCCTGATCGCATCGACAGCAGTTGGGCGATCGTCACGCCGTCATAACCGCTGCCCGCCAGTTCGGGGATATAGCGCGTCACCGGATCGTCGATCGAACCGATTGTACCATCCTCTATCGCGGCACCGACAAGCGTCGAGGTAAAGGATTTGGCGACGGAAAAACTGGTCCATCGGCCCTGCGCTGAAAAGCCGAGGCCATAGCGTTCCAGGCGCACTCGCCCGTCCTGGACGATGATCAACCCGGCAAGCCGCTGTTCGGCCATATAAGCATCGAGGCTCTGCCCGCCCGCTAACGTCAATGCCAGCGCGCTCCCGGCTGGCAGCGGCGATACCATCCCGCCAGCCGCTACGGTGGACGATGGCGATACCTGATCGAACATGCGAAAGGCGATGTCGCGCTGTTCGGTTGTCCAGAACAGGACATTATTGTCGCGTGGCAGCTCGACAACCGGGGTGCCCGCGGCCGTTTCCATCGGCGCACCCGCCGTACATGCTGCCAGCGCCGAAGCCGCCAACCATGCCGCGACAATCAGTTTCAAACGTCCCGCCACGTCCCCATCTCCCGACTAACAGCGCTGTTTCTGCAAGGTCACTTGCGCGACGGTTATCCCCCCACCGCGAAATCCTCCTTCGCAATACATCAGATAATAGCGCCACAGGCGATGAAATTCGTCGGAAAAACTGCGCGGCAGCCGCCCGTCGGCCAGTGCGCGATCATAAGCATGTCGCCAGAGTTTGAGCGTATCGGCATAATCGAGGCTAAAATCGCGCTGGTCATGCCACTCGAAACCACGCTGCTCCGCCAGCGCCCGGAACCGGCTTTCGGACAGCAGGCAACCGCCGGGGAAAACATAGGTCTGAATGAAATCGGCATTGGCAGCGTAGGAATCGAAAATCGCATCGTCGATGGCAATATATTGGATGGCCGCCTTCCCGCCTGGCACCAGCAAGCGGTCGACGGCATCGAGATAGGTCGGCCAATAATCCTGTCCGACCGCCTCGACCATCTCGATACTGGCGATGGCGTCATAATGACCGCGATGATCGCGATAATCCTCGATCCTGATTGCCGTATCGCCAACCAGATGGCGCGCATGGACGGCCTGGGCTTCGCTCAGTGTCAGCCCGCGATAGGCAACGCCGAACCGTTCCACTGCACGTTGACCCAGCGAGCCCCAACCGCACCCTATCTCCAGCAGCCGCGATCCCGGTGCCAGCTCAAGCCGGTCAAGCGCCGCATCGATCTTGCGCAATTGCGCGGTTTCCAATGGCTCGGCAGGCAGCGCCCGGTCGAACAATGCGCTCGAATAGGTCATCGTCGCATCCAGCCACGGCGCATAAAAATCATTGCCGAGGTCATAATGGGCATGGATGTTACGGCGCGATCCCGCCCGGCTGTTGCGGCGTGCGGCATGGCGCAGATGGTTGAGCAGCTTCATCGGGCCGCGCGCGCGCCCTGCGCTTGCCAATGTGCGACGGTTGGCACCAAAGGCGGCAAATACCGCTACCGGATCGTCGCTGTCCCAGTCACCGGCCATCCATGCCGCAAACCAGCCCACTGACCCAGACAGCATCAATCGCACCAGCGCCGACCAGCGACGAATATGAATGTGCGCAACCGGTCCCGGCCCGCGGCCGCCGATGAAGCGAACTGTCCCGTCGGGCAATTCTCCCTCCATCGCACCGGCATCGAAAGCGGCATCGAGCCTGTCGATCAGCCGGTGAAAGAAGGGCGCAGGCAACAGCCCGAGTAATCGACCTGCCAGGCTGGCCGAGGCAAAACCCCGGTCCGCCGTCAACAGCTGGTCCCCCCTACCCTGTGCAGACGCATTCATCGCGGAGCCTTTGCCGGATGCCGTCCGCCCTGACAATGGCGAGATAGCATCGCTGCATAGTCCTGGCGATAATCCTGCCAGCGGTGGCCGCGACCGCAGAACTTCTGCCGACCGGGCGCGTTGGCATGGCATGACGGACACCCTGGGAAATGATGTGGCGGCCATCCGTGCGGCCATGGATGCAGCAGCAACCACGCTGGATTTCGAAGAAGCCGCGCGCCTGCGCAACATCCTCTCGCTGATGCGCCACGGCACCAGCCGTCTCGACGCTGAAGCCGCCCAGACGTCGCTGCTGACCCGTCAGCAGCCCGGCGCGATGGGCATTGGTACCAGTGCATCGCGCCCCGAACGACCGGCCGGGTGGAAAAGACCGCGAAAGCCGGATTCGCTTACCCGCAATTCGTCGCGCAAAGCGCGCTGATCGGGATTATCCCCGGATGGTTGCATGCGCCGCCAGCGCCCGCTCCCGCGCCTCGCGATGGCCGATCAGCGGTTTTGGATAGGCTTTGACGAACCGCCCTGCCCCCGCCGGGTCATGGATCGCCGGTTCACTGACATCGGCGAGTTCGAGCACCCACTGGCGAATATAACCCGCCGCATCGAATTTTTCGGATTGCGACAAGGGTGCCATTATCCGCACGAACATGTTGGCATCCAGCCCGGTGCCCGCCACCCATTGCCAGTTGGCGGAATTGGATGCGTAGTCGGCATCGACCAGCGTGTCCCAGAACCACGCCTCACCCACGCGCCAGTCGACCAGCAGATGCTTGATCAGGAAGGACGCAACAATCATTCGCACCCGGTTGTGCATCCAGCCTGTGGCCCATAACTGCCGCATTCCGGCATCGACGATCGGATAACCGGTGCGCCCCTGCTGCCAGGCCGCAATGTCCGCCGCCACCGCCGGTTCGGCCGGATCGCGCCACGGAAAGGCATCGAACTGCGGACGGCCATTGTTTTTGCCGTAATCGGGCTGCGCATAGACCAGATTTTGTCCGTAATCGCGCCACACCAGCTCCTTGAGGAACGTCTCGACCTCGCCGCCCGCCGCCATCGTCGCGCGCCAGGCGGTGGCAGGCGACATCTCGCCATGATGCAGATGCGGGCTAAGCCTCGACGTGCCTTCGATGGATGGCAGGTTGCGGCGCGAATCATATCGTGCAGCTTTGCCTGTAAAGGCGTCGAGCCGCGCGGCAGCGCCAGCCTCGCCGGGGGGTCCATTCCGCAGTAAAGCCCCGTGCCCAATCCGGTCTGGTCGGAAGCAATCCCCAGTCTTCGAGCGTGTCGCTGGCGGGCCATCTCGCCGGTGCCGCGATGCCATCCGGCACAGCCAGTGGCTTGGGCGGCGGCATATGCTCGGCCAGCGCGCGCCAGAACGGCGTGTAGATCTTGAACGGCGTCCCCGCTCCGGTGCGCACTGTGCCTGGCGGCAGCAGATAATTGCCATCATGCAGCATCAGCGGCACCGTATCGGGCAGCGCCTTGGTCAGCGCTTTTTCTGCATTACGCCACCATGGCTCATAATGGCGCAGCGCATGAACCGCGCTCGCCCCGGTTTCCGCAGCCAACGCCGCCAGCGCATCGGGCGACAACCCGCGGCGCAAAACAAGTCGCGATCCACGCGCTTCCAGGTCGCGCGCCAGACTGGAGAGGCTATGGTGCAACCACCATCGGCTCGCCCCGCCCATCGCCCGATGCTTGGGCGTTTCGTCGTCGAGGACATAGACCGGGATGACGGGGCCGGCGGCGCAGGCGGCGACCAGCGCCGCTTGGTCGGCCAGCCTTAGGTCGCGGCGGAACCACAGGATGACGGGCGCAGTCAATTTATGGGCTCCAGCGGCGCGCGGACCGTGAACCGGTCACCAACCAATGGACTGCTAAAGCGCTGGTCCGTAACAATCAGGGTGTCACCGTCGACCCGCATGATCGGCATCCTCGACCAGAAAAGGAAAGCGCGCACCTGCGGGTTCGTTTGTGCCAGCCGGGCGATGCGCGGATCGCTGCTGTCGAGCACCGCCGGGCCGGGCGGAGTTGGGGCGCTGCCAAGTGAAAAACCATGGCTGCCGCGCCACGGCCCGCTGCGCCACAGCATCTCGCGCTGCCAGAAGGCAAACGGAACCGGGCTGGCGACGACCAGTGTGGGGACGACGCCATATTTTTGCGTAAGCGCCACCGATGTCGCATCCTCCGCCGTGCGGGTGATCAGACCATTGGCGAAGACATAGGCTGACAAAATGGTCGCGGTAACCGCGCCCCGCCTTCGCCAGTTGCCGCCGGATTTTTCCGCACGGCGCGACCACAGCAGACCACCCACCAAAATGATCCACATCCACAGGTCAATGATGAAAATGCTGTCGCCATAGAACCAGCGGCTCGAAAACGGTTCGAGCAATCTTATGCCATAGTTGTTCAGCCAGTCGAACGCCGGATGGCTCAGCGTGCCGATAAGGGCCAGCAGAAAAAGCTGACCCGGCCGGACCGGCAGCCGACTTTCAGGCCGCTTGCCGCGACTTCCCTGCCATCGATCGAACCCGACCATCGCTGCCGTCAGGACCAGCGGCAACACCATCATCGCCAGCGGGCCATGCGTGATTCCACGCCGAAACCCCAGATGCTCCGTCCCGTCCAGCCACACAAAGCATGCCGCATCGATATCCGGGATATTGGCGGCGACAATCACCGTAGCCATCCCCAGCCCGGACAACTTCTTCAGCCCCGTCTGCCCGATAAGCGCGCCGATCAAGCTGTGCGTGAAATTATCCATGGCCTGTTTTGCCCGCTCAGACGTCCCGTGGCTGCTTCTCTACCTGCCAGGTCTGGCCCTTTTGAAGCAGCATCGACAGATCGGCGGTCTTGCCTTGTGATGCACTCACATTCTGCTCCAGTACCGCGGCCTCGAACGTCGGGCGCGGATCGTCGTACAGCACGCCCAGCGCCATCGGATAATCGCCGAACTTCATTTCGACCAGCATATGCGCGACACTGCGGTTGGTGATGTCGTGGACCAGCACGCCCGCCGCCTCCCAGTCGCCATCGACCACATCGACCACCATGAGCTCGAGCCGCTCGCGATCGATCGCAAGGCCCTTGTTGATGCCTGCCTTGGCATTGCCGAACAGCATCGGCTGTCCATGCGTCAGCCACAGCTGATGATGAGAGTTGGCCTTTTCGGTAAAGCCGGCGAACACATCGTCATTGTAGACGATGCAGTTCTGAAAAATCTCGACAAAGCTCGCGCCCTTGTGTGCGTGCGCCGCTTTCAGGACATCGGGCAGATTTTTCGAAACATCGATCGAGCGCGCCACGAACCGCGCCCCCGCTCCCAGGGCAAAGGCACAAGCCTGCGCCGGGCGATCGACCGAACCATAAGGCGTCGAGGGCGAACGCGTGCCGACCCCGCTGGTCGGCGAATATTGTCCTTTGGTCAGCCCGTAAATTTCATTGTTGAACAACAGAAACTGGCAGTCGAGATTGCGGCGCAATAGGTGAAACGTGTGGTTGCCGCCAATGCTCAGGGCGTCGCCATCGCCGGTGATGATCCACACGTCGAGGTCGGGATTGGCGAGCTTGACCCCGGTGGCCACCGCTGGCGCACGGCCATGGATGGTGTGAAAACCATAGGTTTCCATATAATAGGGAAAGCGCGAGGAACAGCCGATCCCGCTGACGAACACCGTGTTTTCCGGTGTGCCGCCGATTTCCGGCATGGTGCGCTGCACCGCTTTCAGGATCGCATAATCGCCGCACCCGGGGCACCAGCGCACCTCCTGGTCGGTTTCCCAGTCCTTGGGCGTGCTCTTCACGATAGGGGTCATGTCGTTCATGAGAGGGCTTCCATGATGGCCGCTTCGATTTCGCCGATGGTAAAGGGTTGCCCCGACACCTTGTTGAGCGGACGGGCGTCGACCAGAAACTGATCGCGCAATATCGTCTTCAGCTGCCCGGTGTTCATCTCGGGTACGATCACATGCCCAAAACCCTTGAGCAGCTCGCCAAGATTGCCGGGGAGCGGCCAGATATGGCGAATGTGCACATGCGCCACATCCAGCCCCTTGGCCCGCGCCCGCCGAACCGCCTGATGGATCGGCCCGTAGCTCGATCCCCAGCCGACAATCGCCAGCCGCGCACCCGCCGCGCCGAGCAATATCTCCTGATCGGGCACATCGACGCCAGCCACCTTGGCCTGACGAATGTCGGTCATTGCCTGATGATTTTCCGGCCCATAATCGATATTGCCGGTGCCAATCTGTTTTTCGATCCCGCCGATGCGGTGGCGCAGTCCCATAGTGCCCGGTTTGACCCATGGCCGGGCGAGCTTGTTGTCGCGGCCATAGGGTTTGAAACCGCCCTCGGGCACAGTGTCGAGGAATGTCACCGGAAACGGCTCGATGGTGGCGAGATCGGGCACCTTCCAGGGTTCTGCCGCGTTGGCGATATAGCCATCGGTCAGCAGCATCACCGGGGTCATGTAGCGCGTCGCGATCCGCACCGCCTCGATCGCACATTCGAACGCATCGCCGGGGCTGCGCGCTGCAATGACCGGCATCGGCGCATCGCCGTTGCGGCCATAGACGGCCTGATAGAGGTCGGACTGTTCTGTCTTGGTAGGCAGCCCGGTTGACGGCCCGCCGCGCTGCGAATTGACGATCACCAGCGGCAGCTCGGTCATGATGGCGAGGCCCATCGCCTCACCCTTCAGCGCGATGCCGGGTCCGGACGACGATGTGACCCCCAATTGTCCGGCATAGCTTGCGCCGATCGCCGAACAGATCGCGGCAATCTCGTCCTCGGCCTGGAATGTGGTGATGCCATATTCCTTGAGGCCCGACAGATAATGGAGAATCGCCGATGCCGGCGTGATCGGATAGCCGCCGAAGAACATCTTGAGGCCGGCGAGTTGCGCGCCCGCCACCAGGCCATAGGCAATCGCCTCCGCGCCGGTCATCGTGCGATAAAGCCCGGGCGATACGGGCGCCGGTGCAATATATTGCTGGCGCAGCTGTCCGCCGATTTCGACCGTCTCGCCATAGGCATGGCCCGCATTCAGCGCCGCGATGTTCGCCGCAGCCAGCTCGGGTTTCTTTTTGAACTTGGCGGTGATCCAGTCGACCAGCGGCGCACGGTCACGATCGAACATCCACAGCGCAAGGCCGAGCGTCCACATATTCTTGCAGCGCAGCGCTTCCTTGTTGCCCAGCCCGAATGGCTTGACCGCCTCCAATGTCAGCTGCGAAATATTGATCGGCACCAGCTGCCAACGCGCCAGGCTGCCATCCTCGATCGGATTCGCGTCATATTTGGCTTTCGCCAGATTACGGTCGTTGAATTCGCCGATGTCGGCGATGATCAGCCCGCCGGGTTTGAGCGCGTCGACATTGGTCTTCAGCGCCGCCGGGTTCATCGCCACCAGCACATCGGGCGCATCGCCTGCGGTGTCGATCTGTTCCGATCCGAAATTGATCTGAAAGGCGGAAACGCCGAACAACGTTCCTTGCGGCGCCCGGATCTCCGCCGGAAAATCGGGGAAGGTCGCAAGGTCGTTGCCAGTAAGCGCGGTAGAGAGCGTGAACTGCCCACCGGTCAACTGCATGCCATCGCCCGAATCTCCGGCAAATCGGATCACCACGGCGTCGATCGGGGGGTTTGACAGGGCTTCTCGCGGTGTAATCTCGTGTGCGGCTGTTGCCATTCTCGTCAGGGTCCTGACCCGTTGTGCCTATGCGATGCTGCGGTCCCTACGCTCGCTTGCACCCGTAGGCCAAATAGATTTTGTTCTGGCACGCAAAATACGGCAAGCCCTGGCCAAGACCATGGGGCACGCAAGATGCCTTGCAAACAGGGCCTGCAACCGGGCCATCAGCGGGAGAGAATCAGGTGAACGACACTATCATCGGCACAGGGCCGTTTGTCCGCCCGGACACTGCTGCTTTTCTCTCGTTCCTCAACGCGCAGGAGGGGCCGAAGATGCACGAAATGTCGCCCGCCGATGCGCGGGCGATGATGCTGACGATGAAACTGGTGGCCGATGCCGACGCGACTGCGCTCGCTGTCGTGCTCGACCTCTCCTGCCCCGGCCCGCACGGCCCGATACCGCTCAGGCTCTATGACAAGCGCGCAACCCGCGATCCCGGGCCAGTTCTGGTCTTCTATCATGGCGGTGGTTTCGTCATCGGCGACCTCGATACGCACGAACCCTTTTGCAGCTACGCCGCCGACAGGCTCGACCTGCCCGTCGTCTCGGTCGATTATCGCATGGCCCCGGAACATGTCTGGCCTGCATCGCCCCGCGATTGCGAAGCCGCCGCGCGCTGGATCGCCGGCAGCCCGGCGGAACTGGGACGCGGGGTCACCGCGCTGGCGCTTGGCGGAGACAGCGCTGGCGGCAACCTTGCCATCGTCACCGCCATGGCGCTCCGGGACGATCCCGCCGCTGTCCCGGTGATCGCTCAATTGCCGATCTATCCCGCCACCGACCTCGGCAGCGAACACCCCAGCTACAGCGAATTTGCCGATGGCTATCTGCTGACCCGCGATTCGATGGAATGGTTCGCCGCACATTATGCTGCCGATCTCGGCCACCCGGCAGCCAGCCCGGCCTTGTTCGGTCAGCACGGCATGCCGCCAGCGGTCGTGGTCACCGCCAGCCTCGATCCGATCCGTGATCAGGGGCGCATCTATGCCGCTGCGCTTGCCAATAGCGGGATCGCCGTCAATTTTCAGGAGGCGAAGGGCAATATCCATGGCTTCATCAATCTGCGCAAAGGCATCCCGTCGTCGCAGGGCGATATCGACAGGATGCTTGATGCGTTCGCGACAATGCTGGCAGACGTTGCCGCATGAGCGCCCTGCCCTATCGCCCCGGTGTCGGCGTCATGCTGGTCAATGCGGACAATCATGTATTCGTCGGTCAGCGCATCGATTCGACGCTGGACGCCTGGCAAATGCCGCAGGGCGGGGTCGATGACGGCGAGCACCCGGATGATGCGGTCCTGCGCGAGCTGGAGGAGGAAACCGGCATCGCCGCGCACCTCGTCACCCGTATCACCCGCGCACCGCAGCCTTTCGACTATGACTTGCCGCCCGATCTGATTGGCAGCGTCTGGAAGGGGCGCTATCGGGGCCAGCGCCAGCACTGGTATCTGCTGCGCTTCCATGGCAGCGATGATGATGTCAACATTGCCACCGCCCATCCCGAATTCGACAAATGGCAATGGGTGGCACCGCACACGCTGACCGATCTCATCGTCCCGTTCAAACGCGATCTTTACGCCGCGATCCTCGCCGAATTCGCTCCGCATCTGGCATCGCCCGGCGCATGAACCTTACCGCCGAGCATGAGGCATTGCGCGACACCACGGCAAAGGCGGTCGCAGAGCATATCAATCCGTTTGTCGATCAATGGGAAGAGGACGGGATTTTCCCCGCGCACCGCCTGTTCAAGGCGCTCGGCAATCTCGGTCTGCTCGGCATCGCCAAACCAACCGAATATGGCGGCCTCGGCCTCGATTACAGCTACCAGAGCGTGTTCAACGAAGCGATGGGCAGCATAAACGCAGGCGGCGTGCGCATGGCGGTCGGTGCCCACACCGATATGGCAACCCCCGCCCTTGCCCGCTTCGGGTCGGATGCGGTGCGGCGCGAATTCCTCGCTCCTTCGATCGCCGGGGATGTCGTCAGCTGCATCGGCGTATCCGAACCGCACGCCGGATCGGACGTCGCGGCAATCAAGACGACCGCCCGCCGTGATGGTGACGATTATGTTATCACCGGCGGCAAAATGTGGATCACCAACGGCACACAGGCCGACTGGATGTGCTGCCTCGCCAACACAGGCGATGCTTCGGCAGGCATCCACAGGAACAAGACATTGATCTGCGTGCCGCTGATGGATGGCGGCAAACGGGCAAAGGGCGTGACTATCGCCCGCAAGCTCAA
>JANNMK010000065.1:0-2205 GCA_031397785.1 Sphingomonas sp.
CTGGCCGAACGGGGTCCTGGCGATGCGCCGAACCAGCCCCCACCATTCGAACAGCACACCTGCACCGATCGCGACGACAAATGCGGTAAAAATCCCGTCGCCCAGCCACAATGCCGTCCCCGCCACCGCAACCATGACGACGGCGGACAGCGTCCGGGTGCCAAGGTCGCCTTTGGACTTGGCCGGGGGGCCGGGGATGGGGTCGACGGGGGTAGTCACCAACGAACGCCCCCGTTGCGCGGGAATGGGGGGATGGCAGCCGCAAAACTGTCGACGAAGCGGCTGACGAGCGGGCGCGAAGCGCAGCGCGCTGGGGCGCCATCGGTGAAAGCGGATGGCGCGATATGCCACCCTCCCGATCCCGTTGGGGCCACCTCACTGTCTGCGACAAGCGGGATCAAGATTGGCTCAGCCCTCACAGCCCGCCATATCTTCTCTCACGCGCGCCAAAATCCTCACACGCGGCGCGCAGATGCTCGGGCGTGAAATCGGGCCACAGCGTATCGACGAACAGCAATTCGGCATAGGCCGCCTGCCACAGCAGGAAATTCGACAATCGCACCTCGCCCGAAGTACGGATGACCAGGTCGAGCGGCGGCAGATCGGCGGTGTCGAGATGGTCCTCGATCGTCGCCGCTGTCACCTCTCCCGCCGCCGCCGCCGCCCGCGCTGCCCGCACAATCTCGTCCTGCGACCCATAGCCCAGCGCGACCGCCAGCACCGTGCCGCTGTTCGCCGCTGTCCGCTCCAATGCTTTGTCGATCAGCGCCCGCGCCTCGCCATCGAAGCGCGACAGATCGCCGATGATCCTGAGCCGCACACCAGCATCGGCAAATTCGTCGATGTCAGATATGATGAACCGCTTCATCAGCCCCATCAGGTCGGAAACTTCCTCTTCCGGGCGCCGCCAGTTTTCGGAGGAAAAAGCATAAAGCGTCAGGCATTCGAGGCCGATATCGCCCGCCGCGCGCACCACCTTGCGCACCGCTTCCACCCCGGCACGATGCCCGGCGACGCGCGGCAACAGGCGCTTTCTCGCCCAGCGGCCATTGCCATCCATGATGATGGCGACATGCCTTGGCGTGCCCCGGTGTGGGATGGAGGCTAGATCAGCCATGGGCAAGTCCCTCCCCTTCAGGGTAGGGATTGGAGAGGGGACTGTCCGGATAGAGCATTGCCGAGCCGCAGACACCCACTCCGCTGCGACCAGGCGACACGCCGCCAAGTCTCGCTACCCCTCCCCTGAAGGAAAAGGGAGAAGACACGCGGCTCTTCACTGCCCCAGGATTTCCTTTTCCTTGGCGCTCGCCGCGGCATCGATGTCGGCGATCGCCTTGTCGGTCATCTTCTGCACTTCGGCTTCCAGCTTCTTCTGCTCATCCTCCGAAATGTCGCCCTTTTTTTCGTCGATCTTGAGGCTTTCATTGGCATCGCGGCGCACGTTGCGCACCGCGATACGCCCTTTTTCCGCATATTGGCCGGCGAGCTTCGACAATTCCTTGCGCCGTTCCTGCGTCATGTCGGGGATCGGCAGGCGCAACGTCTGGCCGTCCATGATCGGGTTGAGGCCGAGCCCCGCCGACCGGATCGCCTTGTCGACAGGCCCGACATTGGCCTTGTCCCACACCTGGACCGACAGCATGCGCGGCTCGGGCGCGGTCACCGACGCGACCTGGTTGATCGGCATATGGCTGCCATAAACCTCGACCGTCACCGGATCGAGCATGCCGACATTGGCACGGCCGGTGCGCAGCCCGGCAAGGTCGCTTTTAAGCGCCTCGACGCCGCCGGTCATGCGGCGCTCGACGTCGCTCTTGTCATATCTGGGCATCGCTCTCTCCTGTTTGTCAGTTGGCGTTGGTCAGGCGGCCGCGCCGACCAGCGTGGACACGCCATCGCCTGCCAATACGCGCGCCAGATTACCGGCCTCGCGAATGTTGAACACGATGATCGGGATCGCATTGTCGCGGCACAGCGCAATCGCACTGGCATCCATCACCTTGAGGTTGTCTGCCAGAACCGTATCATAGCTTACTGTATCATAACGCTTTGCTCCCGCGTTATGCTTCGGGTCGCTGTCATATACGCCGTCGACTGACGTCCCCTTCAACAAAGCGTCGCACTGCATTTCCGCCGCCCGCAGCGCAGCGCCGCTGTCAGTCGTGAAATAGGGTTCGCCAACACCGGCGGCAAATATCACCACCC
>JANNMK010000277.1:0-2526 GCA_031397785.1 Sphingomonas sp.
ATTTTTGCGATGGCAACCGGCTGATCGAGGCTGGTGCCGCGATTACGCCGGGGCTCGTCGCGCTCGCCGCGATGGCGGGGCATGGCACGCTGCCCTGCCGCGCGCCGCCCGGCGTCACGCTGATCGCCACCGGCAGCGAACTGGTGCCACTGGGCAGCGATGCGCCCGGCCTGCCATCGTCCAACAATCCGATGCTTGGCGCGCTGATCGGCGATGCAGGCTGGGTTACCGACCGGGGCATCGTGCCCGACACGATCGACGCGATCCGCGCCATATTGCAGCGTTTCGACGCCGATAATGCCGCGCCCGCGCTGTTGCTGCTGACCGGCGGGGCTTCGGTGGGCGATCATGATCTGGTCCGCCCTGCGCTGGAGGCCGAAGGCTGGGCGATCGCGCTGCACCGGGTCGCGATGAAGCCGGGAAAACCGCTGATCGTCGCGCACAGGCGCGGCCATATCGCGCTCGGCCTGCCCGGCAATCCGGTGTCGGCGTTCGTCACCGCAACGCTGTTCGCGCTGCCGCTGCTGCGCGCCATGGCGGGATGCGCCGAGCCGCTGCCGCGCCATCGGCACGCCGCACTTGCGGCATCGCTGCCCCAAGGCGGCAACCGCACCGAATATCTGCGCGGTCGAACGCTCGCCGACGGCAGAGTCGAGCCGTCCGGCAGCCAGGACAGCGCTGCGCTGCTTACGCTCGCGCGGGCCGATGTGCTGATCCGCGTCGAAATCGGCGCACCACCACAAGATGCAGGGGCTATCGTCCGGGTAATCGGCATCGGCGGTGCTACCGGTTGAGTGTTCTTGCAATTGGCACTTGACGTTCCAGTTTTCGTTGCCTAGACGTTCTGCCAACGTTCCATATATCGGAGAGCGACGATGCTTACCCGCAAACAGCATGAACTGATCTGCTTCATCGAAGACAAGCTGTCCGAAACCGGCATTTCGCCCTCTTTTGAGGAAATGAAGGAGGCGCTGGGTCTCAAGTCGAAGTCGGGTGTGCACCGTCTGATCAGTGCGCTCGAGGAACGCGGATTTCTCAAGCGGCTGCCCAACCGGGCACGCGCGCTTGAGGTGGTGCGCAATCCCGAACGCGGCGAACGGCCTGCTGCGGTCAAGCCGGACAATGTTCTGGCATTCCCGCCACGCTCCGCGCCGCGCCCGGTATTTGCCGCCAACGATATAGTCGAACTCCCGCTGCACGGCCGGATCGCCGCCGGTATGCCCATCGAGGCGTTCGAAGACAGCGCCCAGCTTGCGGTTCCCGCCGCCCTGCTCGGCCCCGGTGATCATTATGCGCTGGAGATTTCAGGCGATTCGATGATCGAGGCCGGTATCCTCAACGGCGATTATGCGCTTATCCAGAAAGTGGACACCGCACGCGAGGGCGACATCGTCGTCGCGCTGGTCGACGGGCAAGATGCAACGCTCAAATTTTTCCACAAGGAAGGCCGCAGCGTCCGGCTCGAGCCCGCCAATGCCACGCATGAGGCACAGATTTACGAGGCAGGCCGGGTCATGGTGCAGGGTCGCCTTGCCGGATTGCTCCGCCGCTATCATTGAATTTGGTAGCGCGGGACAGGAGTGTCGCGGGATAGGGATGAGGGCGTCGGTGAAGCACCGGCGCCCTTTGCCGTTGCCGCCAGGCGCGGTGGGCGCGGCGCTCTGGGCGGTGCGATGAGCGGCGGGTCGGTCCATGGCTTGCCGCGTCCGCCTGTGGCAGCGCTGGCGACGACAAGCGGATCGAGCCTGATGGCGAGGCCCCCGGTCGTGTCCAGCAGCCTGCGATCCGCCTTTAGCCAGCGCGGGGCACAGCCGCGCGGCAGCCAGCGATCGGCAATGACGATATCGGCGCGCGCGCAAGCCGCAACCAGCGGCTGCCAATCGGTCCGATAGCTGCTGCGTGACGCCATGACGGTCCACTCGCGCGCGCCGACCGCTCCTGCCGGACGCATTGTCCAAACACAGAAATCGGCGGAACAGCGCGCACCGGGTGCATTGGCCAGCCCCGCCATTGCGCCATCGCTCACGCCGTCGATCCCGGCGGCCTCGGCCAGCTGATCGCGCACGAAGTCTCCCGCCCGGTCGCGCAGCACGACAAAGCGGCCGTCGTCCAGCCGCGCGGCGACATGGCGGCCATCACCGGTGACCAAGAGGTCTGGCGGAGGCACGCTCCACGCCCAGCCAAGCCCGATGGCGAGCGGGACCATGCCCCAGCGGCGCGCGCGGCTTTGCCAGAGACACAGCCACTAGCCGCCGCCGAGCGCGAGCGCAAAGGCAGCCAGCGGCATCGACGGCAGCGCCGCGACCGCGCCGGGTGCGTTTGCCACCCGATGCGCCATCCACAGCATCCCGCTCAGCGCGCCATCGACCACCCACCATGCCGGTGCACCGAGGCCGACCGAATCGAGCGCCAGCGCCAGCGCTTCGGCTGGCATCACGACAAATGTCGTCAGCGGTATCGCGACCATATTGGCCAGCGACCCGTACAGTCCGGCCTTGTGAAAATGGAACAGCGCAATCGGCATCA
>JANNMK010000156.1:0-7753 GCA_031397785.1 Sphingomonas sp.
GTCCCTGACGTCAGGTGATCTTCAGGCCCTGAAGACGTGATGACCAGGATGGACGAGGTCTCGACACCCGCACCGCAGCCCTCGGCACTACCTGTCCGGTGACATTCGCGGCACCTGCGACAAGCAAGTTCGGCTGCCACCAGAAGCGCCAGCGCATCGAGAAAAGCGAGTAGCAGGACGGCGTGCGGAATATAATGTTTGAACAGGCGGAACATGCGTTGGCGGCACCCGTGGCGATCGCGGAAACGAAGGTCCGCGGATGTCGGTTTAGCAGGTCAAGGTAACCTGTCGGTTAATTTTACAGGTGGGGTAGCGGTGGCAGGAAAGTGGAGGGGATGGCTTGCCTGCGCCACGCCATCATCGCTAGGTTGATGGCGCAATTTGTCGCAGCCATAGCTGTTATTCGGTGCATTTGAGGGAAGAGATGATGGAGGCGGCAGCCTGAGCGGTGCAGCGCGAACCGGACCGGTAGTACCGGCCAAGACGCTGCTTGCGGCCTATGCCAGCGGGCTGTTTCCGATGGCTGACGACCGCAACGATGACGAGATTTTCTGGGTTGAGCCGAAAATGCGGGCGATTTTGCCGCTCAATGGATTTCATCTGTCCAGGAGCCTCGCGAAAACGGTGCGTCAGCAGAGGTTTTTTGTATCAACCAATACGGATTTTCGCGGGGTCATGCGCGCCTGCGCCGCACCGGACGACGGGCGCGAGACGACGTGGATCAACCATATTATCGAGCGCAGTTACGTCGCGCTGCACCGCGTTGGTCATGCGCATAGCGTGGAATGCCGGGTCGATGGCGAGCTCGTCGGCGGGCTTTACGGCGTGTCACTGGGCCGCGCGTTCTTCGGCGAATCGATGTTCTCGCGCGCCACCGACGCATCGAAAGTCGCCATCGCGCATCTGGTCGCGCGATTGCGGGTGGGCGGGTTCACCTTGCTCGATTGCCAGTTCATGACCGGGCATCTGGCGTCGCTGGGCGCAGTCGAGATGCGGCAGGCGGCCTATCTCGACCGGCTTTATCCGGCGGTATCTTCTGCTGTGTCGTCAGTCGGTTCCGGCGGGGCGGGCACCGGCACGAGAACCGGCGGTGTTGGCGGCGTAGGCGCGGGAGCGTCCGAAGCTGCCGATGGCGACTGGGGGGCGCTCGACCGGTTGCTGGCGGCGGGAGCCTCGTCGCCCGAAGGCACATCGACCTCGCCCGGCCAGCTCATCGTGCAGCTTTTGATGAAGACATCGTAGATGCCGTGTTGGACGATGTTGCGGTCCGGCCTATCCTTGAACAGCCAGCCCGAGAAGACGCGACGCCACTGATCACTGCCATGGTCCAGCACGATCAATTGCACGAATGCGCCGGTTTCCTGCGGCGATTCCCATTGTGCTGTGCGTTCGCAGGCACGCAGGCGAACGACGGCACGGCCGAGGCGAATACTTTCGCCGGGTTTGAGCGTGATGTCGCGGACCAAGCCGTTGCGTTTGTTGAGCAGGCCGAGAATGGCGACCCTTTCCTCCATCGCGGTGACCCCGACATAGGGATCCTCCGCCCCGGCCGGCACGACACGCGCTTTGGCAATCGGGCGACTGTCAGCTGGCGGCGGCGGCGCGGCTTCGCGTTGTCGGTCGCAAGCAGACAGGGCAAGCGCAGCCGCAGTGGCCGTGCAAAGGCTGATCGCGAAGCGCTGCATCATGCGGAGTCGGGCGTCCAGGGCTGGTAATCGCCCGATGATGCGGCGCGTTTACCCCCGGAATCGAGCGCGCCTGCCGGGCGATAGGCAGCGGCGGTGCCCGTCAGATTGGGGATGGCATCTGCCTGCCAGTCGCGCAGCGGCGGCAAGCCATCGGCAGGCAGCGCATCATGCGTGCCATGCAGCCAGCCATGCCATTCGGGTGGCACCCGGCTGGCATCGTTCGCGCCCGCATAGAGTACCCAACGGCGTGTCCCGGCACGGGCGCGGAAATAGCGATTGCCAAGACTGTCTTCGCCGACCTTTTCGCCCTTGCGTGCGCTGAACAGCAATGTGCCAATCGTGGCGCCGTCCCACCATGTAAAGATTTTTCCAAGCATACCCATGGTTCTGACGCTTAGCTTTGCTGTGGCAAAGCGGCAAGCGGGGTTAGCTGCTGTCGACGCAATCGAGCCGGCACTGTGGGCGCATCCGATCGGTAGCCGGCCCCACAAAAAGCGTCTGTCCCTGGCCGCTATCGGCTGTCGGTCCAGCGCACTGTCGCGCTTTCGTCAATGCCGAGGCGTGCGGCGGTGCCACCGGCAAGTTCGAGCACCAGCGCTACCTCCCCCCCGCTGGCGACGGGTTCCAAGTTTTGCGGGATGGTGTTTTCGGCGATCCGGTCGATGCTGCCATCGGCGCGGATGAAAAACATATCGAGCGGGATCAGCGTATCCTTCATCCAGAAAGAGGCGTATTTCGCGGGCGCAAACGGGAATATCATGCCGCGATCGGGGGCAAGTCCAGTGCGGAACATCAGGCCGCGCGATTGTTCTTCGGTGGTTCGGGCGACCTCTACTGTGAAATTATGCGTAGCAGCACCCGTATCTATTGTGAGCGGAACCAGATCGAGCCCCGATGGCGCGACTGCCGCATCCGATCCGCCGCTGGCGGCAGTGCCGTTGCAGGCAGCAAGCGCGAGGGCCGGGGCGACAATAAGAATCGCCAATCTACGCCATGTTCGTGTCATTGGTGCGCTCCGTAGGTTGCTCGGCGGGTCATGCCTACGCGATGTGGGGTTTGGCAAGGTTGGCGGTAGATTATTGCCCTGCCCCTATCAGGGACGGGGCAACGGAGGTCTTAATCGAGAGTGCCGACATCCCCGCCCGGTTCGATGGCCAGTATCGCCCTTGCCAGCCGCGCGTCATGGCCTGCGCGGATGAAGGTAGCGATGCGTTTCTCCCGCAGCTTCGGGTCGGTCAGCCCATCGGTGGCATAGGGCCCCCAGCGGCGGCGTTCGGCCAGGCGCAGCGCGGAGGCGAGCCGTGCATCAGTGCTGATGCTGTCGGCTCCGGCACGGTCGGGCTCAGCGACGCCTGCATCGCGTACCGCCGCATCGACACGGCGTTTGCCATAGCCGCGGCGGGTGAGGCTGCGTGCCTTTGCCTCCGCGAAGGCTGCATCGTCGATAAAGCCATAGCTTGCCAGACGATCGACAATAGCAGCGCAATCGGGCAGTGTTGCATGATCCCAGCCGCGTTCGGCGAGTTTGCGGGCAAGGTAACGGGCAAGTTTCTGGCGGGTGGTGGCGAAGCGGCCGACATAGGCGATGGCCAGCTCGTCGAGCTTTTCCGGATCAAGCGGGCGAGCGCGCCGTTCGGGATATTCGCGCGGGCGCGTGAGTTCCCCACCGGGCGCAGCGTTCGCAGCTTGGCTGGGCCGTTTGCTC
Source organism: Sphingomonas sp. (assembly GCA_031397785.1). Taxonomy (GTDB): domain Bacteria; phylum Pseudomonadota; class Alphaproteobacteria; order Sphingomonadales; family Sphingomonadaceae; genus Sphingopyxis. The sequence continues at coordinate 3,394 of JANNMK010000156.1, forward strand.
CGGCGGTCGGGTTTCGAACGGAACATGCGCCACCCTTTTGCCACAGTCGGGCCGGAATTTGAACGCCACTGGCACAGTAGTAATGCCGCAGACAATTTGCGACTATTTCGCCGGACAAAAAAAGGTCGGCGCTGGACTGGCGCAGCGATTATTTTTCGGGAGTATGTGGGTGGAAAATCCATCTGACAGTGCGTTTCTGATGGCTGAAGCCGAAGCGCCAATTACCTTGGCTGCAACCGCAACCGACGATATCTTGCCTCGCCGCTTATCCGATTTTACCACGCTGGGTGATGCTCTGGATTATGCGGCACGCGGCAAGCGCGGGCTAAATTTTCATGATTCGCGTGGAAATCTGGCACGGCCCTACTCCTACAAGGAGTTACGTGACGATGCGTTGGCGATGGCGGCTCGCCTGGTTGGCCATGGCGTGATGCCGGGCGACCGCATTGCACTGGTCGCCGAGACAAGTCCTGAATTTGCCGCGCTGTTTTTCGGCGCAATCTATGCCGGTGCGTGGCCGGTGCCGTTGCCGTTGCCGACATCGTTCGGCGGGCGCGGAGCCTATGTCGATCAGCTGTCGGTGCAGCTGGCGAGTTGCGACCCCAAATATCTGTTTTACCCGCCTGAACTTGCAGAGATGGGCCATGACGCCGCCGCTAAAAAGGACGTGAGCGGGATAGCGTGGGACGGTTTTGCGGCGTTGCCTGCCGATCCGGTCGATCTACCTGAGGCTGATGGCCAGGATATCGCCTATTTGCAATATAGCAGCGGGTCGACGCGGTTTCCGCATGGTGTCGCTGTGACGCACCATGCACTGCTCAACAATCTGGCGGCGCATTCCCACGGCATGCTGGTGCGCGACAGTGACCGCTGCATATCTTGGCTGCCCTGGTATCATGATATGGGACTGGTCGGTTGCCTGCTCTCGCCGGTCGCCAATCAGGTTTCGGCGGATTACCTCAAGACCGAGGATTTCGCACGACGACCGCTGGCATGGCTCGACCTGATCAGCCGCAATGCGGGCACCACCCTCTCATATTCACCGACTTTCGGTTACGAAATTTGTGCGCGGCGCGTTTCGACGCAAACGCACGCTGCCGACCGGTTTGACCTGTCGCGTTGGCGAGTTGCGGGCAATGGCGCGGATATGATTCGCCCCGATGTGATGCAACGCTTTGTCGATGTATTTGCAGATTCTGGATTCAAGGCGTCGGCTTTCTTGCCGAGCTATGGACTGGCGGAAGCCACACTGGCAGTGTCGATCATGCCGCCGGGCGAAGGGATTGTCGTTGAATTGGTCGAGGAAACCCAGCTTTCGGGTGGATTCGCCCGCGCCGACCGGCCACAAAGATATCGTGCTGTGGTGAATTGCGGCAAGGCGGCGCGCGACATGACGATCGAAGTGCGCGACGAAGATGGCGGAGTGCTGCCCGACCGCGCCATCGGCAAAATATGGTGCACTGGTCCATCGTTGATGACCGGCTATTTCCGGGATCCCGAGGCAACCGCTGCATGCATGGCTGATGGCTGGCTCGACACGGGCGATATGGGATATCTATCTGACGGCTACGTCTACATCGTCGGACGGGCCAAGGACATGATCATCATTAACGGCAAGAATCATTGGCCGCAGGACATCGAATGGGCAGTCGAGCAGTTGCCGGGGTTCAAGGCAGGCGACATCGCCGCCTTTGCCATCACTGCACCCGGCGGCGAAGAGACGCCCGCCGTTCTGGTGCAGTGCCGAACCAGCGATGCCGCCGAGCGTCGTCGCCTGCATGACGAGATCCGAGAGCGAGTACGGGCGATCACCGGCATGAATTGTATTATCGAACTGGTGCCGCCGCGCACATTGCCGCGCACCAGTTCCGGAAAGCTCAGCCGCTCGAAAGCTCGCAGTCTGTATCTGACCGGCGAAATCCAGCCTTACGATCTCGCGGCTTGATCTGTAGCGTCATCGGGGGACTTTGCCTTCGCTAAGACGGAGTATGAGAGATTGGCGATGGCCTTGCGATTTTTTCCAGCGAAGTTTGCCGCATCATAACCAAAAGCTAACCCCCGCCGCCCTATGATCTGCAGATGTCGGGTCCCGCACAGCATAATATCGAGAATATGAGAATTCCGGCGCGCGCTATCCTGATGGGCGGCGACCTACCGGGCGTTGATATGAACGAACTGCGCCATCGACAGATTCGCGCGATTGCAGGAAACGGACTGCTCCAAATCGGTTGCATAATATTTGCAACATTGGCGATCTGCAGCCAGTCGGTTGCCCATGTGCCGCTCACATATACACTGTGCTTTGCCGGGCTGATGCTGGTTACTACGGGGTTGCGTTTCATATTGCGCAACAGCCGCCGATCGGGCTGGGTCCACCGGCTGCCGGGCTTTGTCAGTCGCGAAATCTTGTTGGGGGCGCTTTCGGGACTTGCTTTGGCTTCCCCAATTCTGGTCTATGCCTGGCAGGGAAACGTGCTGGCCGTCGCGCAAACATGGATCATATTGATCGGCGCCATGGTCATCTACGCCCATGCCACGACCTCGGTCCCGCTGCTGTTTTTCGCCTACATGCCGCTGGTCGGCATAGCATCGGCCGCGAGCTTGGCGTTTGTCGGCAACATCGTCGGCGCGCTGGCGGCACTGTGTGTAACCGCGCTGGCAACTGTCGCCATGTACGTACAGGCACGGATCACGATTCATTTCTATCTGACAGGGCGCAAAGCGGACGAGCGCGGAGAGACAGTGAGCCTGTTGCTGCGCGAATTCGAAGATGCAGGTGCTGACTGGCTGTGGCAGGTCGACACCAAGCGGCGCATCACTCACCCTTCACCGCGTTTTGCCCATGCGGTGGGCAAGGCTCATGAGGAGCTGGACGGATTATCGTTCCTGCAATTGCTGGCTGGCGAACATTGGGAAACCGGCCGCTTTCCGCCCGCGCTGCACGAGCTGGCCAACCGGCTAAATCGCAAGGAAAGTTTCGCAAATCTGATCGTCCCGGTGACACTCGACGGGGTCAGCCACTGGTGGGAACTCTCAGCATCGCCCACGTTCGATGCGCATGGTGATTTTCTGGGATTCCGCGGGGTTGGGTCCGACGTGACCGAACAGCGCACATCGGCCGACCGGATTGCCCATCTGGCGCGATTCGATGCGCTTACTGGCTTGCCCAACCGACTGTACATCAACGAGACCTTGTCAGGGGCGCTGGAACAGGCCAGCGTCTGGCGACGCCGATGCGCGTTTCTGATGATCGACCTCGACCGATTCAAGGCGGTCAACGATACGCTGGGTCATCCGGTCGGCGACCGTTTGCTGGCTCAGGTGGCCGCGCGCATCAAGCAATTATGCGATGACAATGTTGTTGCCGGGCGGCTGGGCGGCGACGAATTTGGCGTAGTATTGCGCGAGGTCGACGGCTTCGAAGCGGTAGAGCGGGTTGGCAGACGCATAGTCGAAATGATCTCTCGGCCATATGATATAGATCAGCACACTCTCTATGTCGGAGCCAGCATCGGCTATGCGATTGGCCCGCGCGATGGCGAAACGGTGGAGACGTTGACCCGCAACGCCGATCTTGCCTTGTATCGATCGAAGGATCGCGGAGGCGGCGTAGTCAACAGCTACGAACCTGAATTGCACGACCAGGCGCGCGAGCGACGCGAGATCGAGATCGAACTGCGGTCCGCGCTGACCCGTGACGAATTCGAAGTCCATTATCAGCCGGTCGTCCACAGCGATGGCAGCGTCGATGGCTTCGAGGCATTGCTTCGCTGGACCAACAAGAAGCTGGGATCGGTATCGCCAGTAAAATTCATCCCGGTTGCAGAAGATACACGTCTGATCGGGCCGATCGGCGAATGGGTGTTGCAGACTGCCTGCCGCGAAGCGGTTAACTGGCCCGAACACGCCAAGGTTGCGGTCAATGTATCGGCCGAACAATTGTCGTCGCCTGGCTTCGTCGGCAGCGTGATGAAGGCGCTTGCGCATAGCGGTCTGTCGCCGACCCGGCTTGAGCTGGAAGTTACAGAAAGCGTGTTCCTGCGAGAAGTTTCCGGCGCGATGGCGACACTCGATCAGGTTCGCGCGCTGGGCGTCCGCCTGAGCCTAGACGATTTCGGCACTGGATACTCCTCGCTCGGCTATCTGAAAATGGGGCAGTTTTCCACGATCAAGGTTGATCGCAGCTTTGTGAAGGGCGCACTGACCGGCAACAGAGAATCAATTGCCATTATCCGCGCGGTGGTAGCGCTGGCCGGAAGTCTCGAGATGTCGACGACTGCCGAAGGGGTTGAGACGCTGGAGGAGGCGGAAGCCATCGTCAGACTGGGTTGCAAGAAGCTGCAAGGCTATTATTTTGGAC
>JANNMK010000215.1:0-2315 GCA_031397785.1 Sphingomonas sp.
CGATGTGAAAGGCGCGCACCCGGGCATCGAACCGGTCGGCCAGCGCCGGGGCCGCGACCCGCGCTGCAGCGCTCAGCATGATCATATTTTCATCCTGGTAGGGCGGCATGCCTTCGGGGATTGGCCGTCCCGGGTTGTCGACGCCGCTGCGCATGGGCTGCGCCTGATCGAAAATCCGGCGATGACAGCTATGGCAATCGTAAAAAGTGAATTCGGGAAATACCCCTTCGCTGGCCCGGTTATTGTTCTGGAACAGCGCAAGCGATCGTTGAAGAGCCATGCCCTGACCCACCGCCCACAATTGGACGTGATCGGGCGCCCCTTTGCGCTGCGTGTAATCGGCGTCCTCGTTGTGATGCGCCTGCAATGTCGAAAACAGGTCGAGTTCGAAGGCAATACGCGGATGCCCCGCCGCCATGATGCGGTGCGTCACGAACTGGCCGTTGCTGTCCGATCCATAATGGCAATCGAGGCAATTGGTGGCACGGGTGCTGGCATCGGTCAGGTCCAGCATGCCGCGGCGGATATTGTCGCGGTGCTGCTCCGGGCCGCTTAGCAATCCGGCATAGTGGGAGGAAATCCATCCTGCGGCCGATCCGTGGCAGCTCTCGCAATCGACGCCGTCGGACAGCTGATAGCGAAACTCGCCACCGGCCGCGCTGGCGCTGCTCGAATGGCAGCCGAGGCATTGCGGAGAGGTTGCGGCATCGGCGATGCCGAGGTTGCGGGCGATAAACTGGCTGCGGCTGTTGCCAAGCACTGCATAGGCCCGGCTGTGCGCCCCGCCGGGGGTGGAGGGCTCCTGCCAGCGGGCGATCTCGTCCTGCCGCACCACCGGGCCGTCGCCCGCCATCCGGCCATGACAGGTCGACCCGGCGCACGAAGCAACGCCCAGATGCGCTCCCTGCACCGCACTGTTCGACCGGGCTTCGGGGGCAACAACGATCAACGCAACGGCAAGTGCAAAGGCGGCACAACCAAACGCAGCGACGCCACCACGGATCGGTGGCAACCAGCCATTTCGTCCTGCTTGCTTCGCTGCCGTCATGTCAGACCCCCTGACCTTTTCCTGCATCCTGTGCTCACACCACGCCGAACGCCAGCATCGCGTCGGCGACCTTTTTGAAACCCGCGATGTTGGCACCCTTCACATAATCGACGTAATCGCCGTCGACCCGGCCGTAGGTCAGGCAGCGCTCATGGATGCCCTCCATGATGTCGAGCAGCATTTGTTGCAGTTCGGCTTCCTTCCACGACCGGCGCTCGCTGTTCTGACTCATCTCGAGGCCGGAAACTGCGACACCCCCGGCATTGGCGGCCTTGCCCGGTGCAAACAGCAGGCGCGCATGTTTGAACGCATGCACGCCTTCGAGGGTGGTCGGCATGTTCGCGCCCTCGCTCACTGCAATACAGCCGTTGGCGATCAGCGCCCTGGCATCATCGCCCAACAGCTCATTTTGTGTCGCGCAGGGCAGGGCAACATCGCAGGGCACGCCCCATGGCGTTTTTCCCGGATGGAATGTTGCACCGGGATATTCGCTGACATAGTCCTCGATCCGCCCGCGCCGATGCGTCTTGTGCGCCTTGACCCAGTCGATCTTGTCTTGGCCGATGCCGTCCGGATCATGGATGAAGCCGCCCGAATCCGACAGGGTCGCCACCTTGCCGCCCATCTGGGTGATTTTCTCCGCCGCATGGGTCGCAACATTGCCGGACCCCGAAATCACCGCGGTCTTGCCTTTGAGGTCCTGCCCCTTGGTGCGCAGCATTGCGGCGAGGAAGTAGACCGCGCCATAACCCGTCGCCTCGGGCCGGATCAGCGACCCGCCATATTCCAGGCCCTTGCCGGTCAGCACGCCGTTCCACTGGTTCGTCAGTCGTTTGTACTGGCCGAACATATAGCCGATTTCGCGCCCGCCGACGCCGATGTCGCCAGCAGGAACGTCGGTGTCCGGGCCGATGTGGCGATAGAGCTCGTTCATGAAGCTCTGGCAAAAGCGCATGATTTCCCGCACGCTTTTGCCTTTGGGATTGAAATTCGATCCGCCCTTGCCGCCGCCCATCGGCAGGCCGGTCAGCGCATTCTTGAACGTCTGTTCGAATGCCAGGAACTTGAGGATCGACTCGTTGACCGACGGGTGGAAACGGATGCCGCCCTTGTACGGCCCGATGCTGTTGTTGTTCTGCACCCGCCAGCCGCGCTGGACGCGGACGTTGCCAGCGTCGTCTTCCCAGCACACGCGGAAGCTGACGCACGGTGGAGGTGCACCGCGCGCGCGTGTTCGACAAGATGGAAGTCAAATCCGCGGTGGAGC
>JANNMK010000220.1:0-28294 GCA_031397785.1 Sphingomonas sp.
GGCGAAGAGGGCGGTGAGGGTGAACTCGCCGAATTGCAAGCTGCTATCGACAAGGCGAAAATGCCGAAGGAAGCGCGCACCAAGGCGCTGGCTGAGCTAAAAAAGCTCAAGGGCATGGCGCCGATGTCGGCGGAATCGACGGTGGTGCGCAACTATCTCGACGTGCTGCTGGGCGTGCCGTGGGGCAAGACGTCGAAGATCAAGAAGGATATCGCAGCCGCGCAGGCGGTGCTGGACGAGGATCATTTCGGGCTGGAAAAGGTCAAGGAGCGGATCGTCGAATATCTCGCGGTGCAGGCGCGCACCAACAAGCTCAAGGGGCCGATCCTGTGCCTCGTCGGACCGCCGGGCGTTGGCAAGACCAGCCTTGGCCGGTCGATCGCCCGCGCGACGGGCCGCAAATTCGTCCGCCAGTCGCTGGGCGGGGTGCGCGACGAGGCCGAAATCCGCGGTCACCGCCGCACCTATATCGGATCGATGCCGGGCAAGATCGTCGCCAACCTGAAAAAAGCCGAGGCGATGAACCCGCTGTTCCTGCTCGACGAGATCGACAAGCTGGGGCAGGATTTCCGCGGCGATCCGGCGTCCGCGCTGCTCGAGGTGCTCGATCCCGAACAGAATGGCAAGTTCCAGGACCATTATCTCGAGCTCGATCTCGACCTTAGCGACATCATGTTCGTCACCACCGCCAACAGCCTCAACCTGCCGCAGGCGCTGCTCGACCGGATGGAGATCATCCGGCTCGAGGGCTATACCGAGCAGGAAAAGCTCGAGATCGCCAAGCGGCATCTCCTGTCCAAGCAGATCGAGGCGCATGGGCTGAAAGAGGGCGAGTTTGCCATCGAGGACGCCGCCCTGCTCGACCTCATCCGCTATTATACGCGCGAAGCGGGCGTGCGCACGCTGGAGCGGGAAATCGCCCGGCTGGCGCGCAAGGTGTTGCGCCGCATTCTGGAAGGCAAGTTTGCGACGATGATCGTGACGCCCGCCAATCTCGGCGAATTTGCCGGGGTGCGCAAATACAGCTTTGGCGTCGGCGAGGAGGAAGACCAGATTGGCGCGGTCACCGGGCTGGCCTGGACCGAAGTCGGCGGCGAATTGCTGACCATCGAGGCAGTGACAGTGCCGGGCAAGGGGCTGGTCAAGACCACCGGCAAGCTGGGCGATGTGATGACCGAATCGATCCAGGCGGCGATGAGTTTCGTCAAGGCCCGGGCGCCGGCCTATGGCATCAAGCCCAGCCTGTTCCAGAGGAAGGACATCCACATCCATCTGCCCGAAGGGGCGGTGCCGAAGGATGGCCCGTCGGCCGGCATCGGCATGGTGACGGCGATGGTTTCAACCCTGACCGGGATCCCGGTGCGCCGCGATATTGCGATGACCGGAGAGGTGACATTGCGTGGCCGGGTGCTGCCGATCGGCGGGCTGAAAGAGAAATTGCTGGCGGCGCAGCGCGGTAATATTCGAACGGTGCTGATTCCCGAAGAAAATCAGAAGGATCTGGCCGAAATATCAGACGCGGTGAAAGCATCGCTCGACATCGTGCCGGTGCGCCATGTCGATGAAGTGCTGCGCATGGCGCTGACCGCGCCGCTGTTGCCGATCGAGTGGACCGACGCCGATGACCTGGCGGCGTTGCCAACCGGCAATGCAGGCGGTGATGGGGAAACGCCGTTACGGCATTAAGGGCGTTTGGAACGCTTGCGGCACGATGATGCGGTGACGCCACCTGGCGCGCCAACCTGTCGCTTTGTGGCTTCATGACGTTTTTTTGTCTTTGACAAGTCGCGGAAATCCGTTCTTACTCGCTCATGGCAATGCCAATAAGCATATAATCAAAAGTCTAATGAAGGGGATTCCAAAACCATGAACAAGCAGGATCTGGTAGCAGCGGTCGCAGAGCATTCCGGACTGGCCAAGAACGACTCCGCAAAGGCAGTCGATGCCGTTTTCGAAGCCATCACCGCCGAGCTCAAGAGCGGCGGCGACGTCCGCCTCGTCGGCTTTGGCACATTCTCTGTCACGAAGCGCAAGGCATCGACCGGCCGCAATCCGCGCACCGGCGAAACGATGACCATCAAGGCATCGACCCAGCCGAAGTTCAAGGCCGGCAAGGGCCTGAAGGATTCGGTCAACTGATAACCGATTGACCATGTCGGTCGCGCCGGGGAAAGCCCGGTCCGGGTCGACACGGTTCGATGATGAAAAGGGCATGGTGGCTTAGGCTGCCGTGCCTTTTTTGCTGTTAGCGGGTTTTGCGGTTGGCAGCAGGTCGCGGGGGCGCGGGTCGCGGGGGGCGTGGGGGGAAGCGGCGATTTTGCGGTTGTTCGCTCGCGCTGGATGAGGCCAACCGTCTTGCCATTCCCGCCGCCGTCCCCTATCGCGCGCTGCACCGCAGGTGGCCGATCTGGCCCGGGCGGGCGCGTAGCTCAGTGGTAGAGCACACCCTTCACACGGGTGGGGTCGCAGGTTCAATCCCTGCCGCGCCCACCATCATCCCGGCTGGACCGGGGCTGATGGGCGCCGCGTTTCAGGGCACAGCGCATTCGGTGCTGCCGGGATCCGCCGGGCAATCTTCGTCTGCCGACCACAGATCGTCATTGCCCGATCCGGTGACCGGATCGTCGACCAGCGGTTCACCCGGCAGCGGTGCGAGATCCCTGAGCGTGATCAGGCCCGGCAGCAGCACGGTTTCGTCCGAAGCCTCGCTTTCGCTGTCATCGCGATCGACCAGCGGATTGTCCTGGATAGTCGGGCCGGACGGGATGACGCTGCACAGCGCGGTGTTGAAGATTTCGCAGCCGTTGATCGTCGATCCGGCGGCGATGCCGGCAACGCCCGTATTGGTGCGGCCGAGCGTCACGCCATTGACCGTCACCTTGTCGAACGTGTCGAGCCCGGTCAGGAAACCGCCGGTGTCGCTGGCGATGCGGCCATTGACGACGATGCGCCCGCTGGGGGTGGTTCCGGTCGCGCTGCCCCTGCCGATGGTGATGGCAAGGCCGCCCGGGCCGGTGGTGAAGCCCCGCCGCGCAGCCAGGCTGTCGCTCGCGCCGCTGTTCTGGATATAGACGCCATTGTCGGCGACGATCGCGATGGCTCCGGCGGACAATGCGCCATCTTCGCTGATGACGCCGTCGTTCAAGGCCAGTCGGTTGTCGATTGCGGCGATGTCGGTCGCTGTTGCAATGTCGCCGATGGCCGCCGCTGTGGCGACCACGATGTCTTGCGAATCGAGCGTCAGCGTGCCGGCAAGACCGGTGCTGCCGTTGAGCCGGATCGACCCCGACCCCAGGATGACCTCGATCGATTCGTCGGCAAGGATGGCAAATCCGTTGCCCGAGGCAACGCCGTTGAGCACCGCCGCACCAGTGACGCGCGCGGACCCAGGGGTTTCTATCCTGAGCGTGCCCGCCGTGCCCAGATTGCCGCCCGCCGCCGCCCCGCCGTTGAGCGTGAAGGCGCCGATCACGACATCGGGTGCGCGCGCCGAGCCGACCAGTGCGGTATCGATGGCGGCGACGCTGTCCGACCGGAGGGACGCCCGCGGCGCGCGAATGGTGATGTCATTGCCGAACAGGCGCAGCATTTCCGCCGCAGACAGGCTGTAGCCGCTGGTGGTGTCGTCCCCGCCGACGAAGGTGCGCGCAGCGCTGTCGCCATTGATCAGCAGCACGCTGGTCGTGGTCCCCGCGGTGCCGATGCGGCCATTGGCGCCGATGGCGATATCGCCCGAGGTGATCCGCACCTGGACCCCGCTGGTCACGCCGTTGATGCTGGTCAGCCCGCGCGATGTGACGCCGATCGCGCCGGTTGCGGTGGAGATGCCGTTCATCGTCACTGTCTGGGTCGAGGACAGCGCGATCGACCCGGCCTGCAGCCCGCGCGATTCGATGGTCCCGGCATCGGCGGTGAGGGCGAGTTCCCCGGTTGCGCGGCCATCGCGCACGACGAGATTGCCGCTTGCCATGATGACGCGGGCGTCGCCCTGTGTCGCGTTGAGGGTGGCGAAATCGAGCAGGCCATTGCCGGTGATGGCGATGCTGCGGCCGCCGGCGGTGACCAGACCGGCAGAGCGCAGATTGGCGACGGTGATAGCGCCCGCACTGGCGGTGAGGGTCGCCGTGCCGCTGGCGTTGATCGAGGCGAGGTTGAGCCCGTTCGCTGCGGACAATGCCATCGTTGCGCCTGCCGATGTGGTCACCGCCGACTGGCCGGTTGCCGAACCGCCAGCGGTCAGCGCGATGCCGTTTGCGGCCTGGAGATTTCCGAACAGGGCGTTGCCGCCTGCATCGATGGTCAGCGACGCGCCATTGGCCGTGCCGATCTGGACCGCCTGGGCAGCGGTAATGGCGATCGCCTCCCCCGCACGGATGCTGCTGGTCGTCAGCGGCCCGGTGAGGTTGCGGGCGTCGATGCGGACCGCACCCACCGCATCGAGCGCGCCGAGCACAATATCGCCATTGGCGAGCAGGCGAATTGCGCCATTCGCCGAGGCGCTGCTCTGATTGCCATTCTGTCCGGTCGTCGTCATGCGGGTGACGCGGATAGTGCCGCCTGCATCGACCGATGAATCGCCGACGCTGGTGGTCGTGCCGATGACGCTATCGCCGCCCGACGATATGCCGAGCAGCGCGCCTGAAACCGCAGCGTCGATGCCGACCGAGCCGCTGGCGCTGACGCCGATGCCGCCTGACCCGGCCGCGACGCTGCCCAGCGCGACATTGCCGCCGCTGGCGGAGACCGAGGCGCGGAACGCCGCGGCCAGCCTATCGATGGCGACATTGCCGCTGGCCGACTGCACCGAGACGCTGTTGCCGGTGCTTTGGAGGCTGGTTCCGGTGATGCCGGTGCCTGCGGTCAGGCTGGTGAGGCCGGTCGTGCTGCTGTCCGCCAAGCTGATGGCGCCGCCCGCAGTGGCGGTAAGCCCGCCCGCGTCTAGCGTGCCGAAGCTGGTGTTGCCGGTGGTCGACAGCGTGACTTGCAGCGCCGCAGCGATGCTGCTGGCAGCGCCGGAAATCGATGCGGCGACGATGTCGATATTTTCGGCCGAATCGAGTGCGCCCAGGGCGACATCGCCGCCCGCCGTGACGATGATGTTGGCCGTGCTGGTCGGGGCGGTGATGCCGATGTCGGTGGTCGTCGCCGATGCGATGCGGACATTGCCTGCCGCCACCAAGCGCGTGTCATAGCCGCTGCTGCTGGTCCCCAGGACAATGTCGCCGCCGGTCGAGGTCAGCGACAGGACATCGCCGACGCTGGCATTGGCGAGGGTGACGGTGCCGCCGCCGCGCAATGTGGCGTCGCCATCTGTGGTTGTCGTCGACTGGCCGGTGATCGATCCGCCGGCCAGCAGATCGGTGCCTTCATCGCTGCTGGTGCTGCCGAATGCGACAGTGCCGCCGGCCAGAACCGCAATCGTCCGGCCGCTTGCCGAACCAAAGGTCGCGTTGCCAACGGTGTCGATGAAGATGCCGCCATTGGCCGTCAGATCGCTGGCCGGTGCATTGGGGCCGGTGGCGAGCAGCATGGCTGCTGCCAAGATGGTGATATCGTCGGCCGAGATCAGCCGTCCGGTCGAAACGACGCCGCCCGCCTTGAGCAGAATCGCAGCGGCAGGCGCTGAGCTGTTGACCCCCGCACCGGTCGTGGCCAGCGCCACGATGGCGATATCGCCGATGGCCTCGATATCGCTCAACCCGCCGCTGCTGACACCGATTGCCGGGCCTGCGCTGCTCGATCGACTGCCGATGGCGACATTGCCGCCGCTGCGCACCGTGAACATGGTTGCGATATCGCCGCCGTCGACCACTACGCCATTGCCGGTCAATCGGGCAAAGCCCTGCCCGGTGTTCAGGCTGGAAACGCGGATTGCCCCGCCGGCGTCGACGATGGCATTGCTGCCCGCGACCAGTCGCCCGATCGTCGTGTCGCCGCCGCTGTCAGCGCGCAATTGGCCCGCGGCGATCGCAGTGTTGCCGACGATCCGGCCAGCGCTATCGAGAATGACATCGCTGCCGGCTGACTGGATGCGGTCGAACAGGATCGCATCGCTGGCGCCGAGCGTAAGGCCGAAATCGGTGGCAACGACATTGCTGCCGGTTTGCAGGTTGATGAGCGTGGCGTTGATGGCAATGCGATCGGCGGCGATGGTCCGGCCATCGCCTTCGCGCCCGTCGTGCCGGGCCAGCACCGTCCCGCTGGCGACGATATCGAGCGAGCCGTCGACGTCGAGACCGCCGGTCCCGAAAGCGTCGATCCGGAACGATCCGCCGATATCGAGCGACAGGCCGCTGCCGACCGTGATCGCACCGTCGCGGCTGCGGACATAGATGCCGCTGCCGGACAGGCTGAGGTCGTCTCCGCCGGACGAAAATCCGGTGATTCCGATCGACAGGTCGCCAAGCATCAGCCCTGCGCCCGCCCCATCGTCAAGCAACTCGACTCGCCCCGAAACTTCCCCCGATACCCGGATGTTGACCGAATCGAGATCGATCAGCCCTGCGCCATTGGCGCTGTCGAGGGCCGCGAGCGTTACTGTGCCGCCGATGCTGAAGCCGCCGCCAGTGGCAAAGCCGTTGCCGCCGAAGAAGGTTACAGCCCCGGTTACCGGATCGGTGACCGAGGTGATGTTGCCAACGCCGCCCGACGTGCAACAGCCCGCGCCTTCGCCGACCGCGGAAAGGAACAGCGGGACGCCGTTATCGGTGCGGATCGTTCCGCCCTGTGCGGTCAGGGCAATGCGGCCGCCGAGGCCCACCCCGCCGAACCCGGCGTTGCCGCCGAATGTCGGGACCAGCGGGTTGCCACCATCATTGTCGGCGCCATTGCCGCCCTGTCCGCCAAAGCCGCTGGCACCGATGGCAACGCCAAATCCCTCACCATTGCTGTCGGCGAGCAGCAGTTCGCCATCGCGTGCGGTCAGCGTGATCGATCCGCCGACCCCGTCGCCGCCATTGCCCCCGTCAAAGCCGCGTTCGACGGGCGCCATATCGTTGTTGACCCGGCCGTTGCCGCCCCGGCCGCCACGGCCGTCATTGCTGAATGCCGCGCCATCGATGGTCACCGCGCCTGCGCTGTCGACGACCTGCACGGCAACTTCGCCGCCCTGGCCGCGACCGCCGGTGCCGCCCGTTCCGTGCAGCCCGTTGCTGCCATTGCCGCCGAAGCCGCCTGAAATCAGGCTGACCGTCGGCGCGCTGACGTTCATTCCCTCGACGATAAGGGTCGATGTGCCGCCGGTCGCGCTGCCGCCGCCGCCACCGGCCAGGGCATTGCCGCCCTGTCCGCCGATGGCGCTGGTATCGATGGTGTAGCGCGATGTTCCGGTTACCCCGGCCAGCCGGATGGTGGCTGTGCCGCCGAAGGCGTTGCCGCCGTCGGGGGCAGGGTCGTTCGTGGAGCCGAGGAAGTCGGGGTCGCCGCCTTCGCCGCCGATGAACAGGCGCCCGCCAAAGCCGCCTTCGCCATTGCTGGCAGCGGTGATAGCGGCATCGACCGTTCCCGAGACGAGATCGATGGAAACCTGACCGCCATTGCCCTCACCGCCGCGACCGGGGGTGAAAAAGCCGCTGCCGAAGGACGTGCCGAAATTGCCGCCGCTGCCGCCTTCGCCGTTCGACCGAAACTCCATCGAATCGATGGTCAGTGTGGCGTTGCCATCCACATCGACTTCGATCGTGCCGCCGGTTGCGTCGCCGCCATCGCCGGGCAGGAAGATATCGCCTTCGCCGCCAGCGAAACTGCCGATGCCCTGTCCGCCCATGCCCGCTGCGCGCACCGCGAACGTGCTGCCATTGTAGATGCCGCCCGAGAAACTGACCGAAACCTGCCCGCCGCTGGCCGTTCCGCCCTGACCGCCGGGTAGCGATGTCCCGCCCTGACCGTCGGCCGTGGCGAACAGATTGGCGAGATCGACGGTGCCGCCGCTCTGGCGATAGGCGACCGAGCCGCCGGTTCCGGTGCCGCCACCGATTGCCCGGCCATCGGCGTTGATCGACAGGAAGCTGCCGGTAATCTGTCCGCCCGCAAAGTCGATGGCGACGGAACCGCCCGAGGCGTCGCCACGCAGGTCGTTTTCAGCGCCGTTCGACTGGCTGGTGACGTCGCCATTGGCCGCCAGCGAGAGGGCGGTGAAACGCAGCACCGAGTTTTCGAGCGTGCTGGTCTGGAGATTGATCACGCCGCCGCGTGCCGACAGCAAGGAGGCCGCCGCTGTGCTGCTGCCGGAGAGCCCGTGCGCCAGCACCTGAGTGAAACTGCCGAACGACAGCGTGCCGCCATCCGCGCTCAATCCGATGGTGCCGCCATTGCCCGTGCCGCCGGTCGCGCCGCTGCCTGCTTCGCCGGTGGCACTGATGAACGATGCGTTGTTGCCGCCGATGGTCTGGAGCAGCGAGTTGGCGGCGGCTTCGACCAGCACCGTGCCGCCGAAGGCATCGCCGGCGATGGCGCGCGCGGCAAAGCTGCTGGCGTTGGCGTTGAAGTCGAAATTATTGGCGGACACTGTCCCGGCGAAATCGGTGCGGACCGTAACGGTGCCGCCGCGGGCCGTGCCTGAACTGGTGAGCTGCGCCTGCGACAAGGCCGCATCGGCCGATGCGTTGAGCGTCAAAGCCCCTTCGACGCTGAGCGAGGAGCCGAAGCCCGATACCAGCAGCGCAATATCGCCGCCCTGCAATGTGCCGCCGGTTCCGGCCCCGGCCGTGCCGATGGCGCGCGCCGAGAAATTCATGTTGGCCGAGAGGGCGGTTTCGCCGATGCCAGCCGAAATAAACTCGATCTCACCGCCGCTGGCATTTCCGTCGGTGCCATTCTGGTCGATTGCCGCACCGCCGGTGCCATCGGCGGTGCCGACGAGGTCGCCGATCAGCGCAAAACCCCGGTCGGTCGTGTAAGCAATCCGTCCCCCGACGCCGTCCCCGCCGCGCGAGACAAGCGGGCCGTTATTGCCCGAGATGCCGTTGGAGCCGATGCCGCTCGCCGACATCGTCAGCACATTGGTGCCAAGCGTTCCGGAATTGCTGAACTGGCTGGTTCCGCCAAACCCGCTGCCGCCGACGATGGTCGAGGGGGCAGTCGACGATGCGAGGCGCACGCCGCCACCAATGCCATCGGTGCGGATCTCGATAGTCGACGTCGATAGCGATGCCAGTTGGCTGATAATGTCGAGCGCGGCGGTGCCGCCTGTGCCATTGCCCCCGGTCTGGCCCGAGCCGCCTTCGCCGACAGCGCGGACGTCAACCGCAGTGGATGTCAGCGCCGCGCTGTTGCCGACGGTGACGGTCGCGCCGCCGCCCTGGGCATCGCCGCCGATTTCGGCGCTGCCGCCGAATGCATCGGCGCGAACTTCGACATTTGCGATGGATTCGCGGGCGCCGGTGAATTGCGCCTGTGCCGTTCCGCCGGTGGCGTTGCCGCCCCTGCCGATAACGCCGCTGGCGCTGCCATTTGCATGGCCGCCACGTCCGTCGGCGGAAACCGATACAAAACTGGTGACCAGTCCCTGCGGCACCGACTGCACGGAAAGCAGCGCCTGGCCGCCGGTACCGGAACCGCCGACCGCGGTGTCGGCCGCTGCCTGGCCCTGAAATCTCGATCCGCCGCTTCCGGTGGCGCGGACGATGGTGGCCGGAGCGCTGATCTGCCCAGACCCGCTGGCCGTGAGGCGGGCGATGCCGCCGGTTCCGTCCCCGGACACATTGGTGCCCAGCCCGCCACCGCCACTGGCATCGACGACGATGGCATCGAATGCGGTGATGCTGCCGCTGGTTGCCGCGATCGAGGCGTTGCCGCCGCGTCCCTGACCGCCGGTGCGCGGTGCCACCAGCATCTGCTGGGCGTCGAGCGTTTCATTGCCGGCAAGTCCGACCGCCGAAATTGTCAGTCCACCCGTCGTCGCGATGACCCCGCCGCCACTCGCCGTGACGGCAGCCGTACCGCCGGTGCCCGATGCCCCGGTGGTCGTGCCTGAAATGCCGCCCCCTGCCGTCGGCCCGCACTTCAATCGACGCGGCATCGAGACGTCCGCCAGACAGCGCCAGCGTTGCGGTGCCGCCGGTCGCAGAGCCGTTGGCGACCGCAGCATCGCCGCGCGCGCTGGCGTCGAGCAGCAGGGCGTTGCCGACCAGGATCAGCCCGCCGCCCGATGTCGAGTTGACGGGCGGGGCGGCGTTGTCGATGGTCAGGCTGACCGCCCCGCCGCTGCTGGTGCTGCCCGAGCGGAGTTCGAGATTGCCGGTCGCGACAATCTGTTGCGCCTGGCCGACGCTGAGGCTGACCGACCGATCGGCGGCGAAGCTGGCGTTACCGCCAAAGCGGATTTGCCCGGATGGATTGGATGCGTCGCAGAATGGCGCGCAGGATTCATCGGGCCGCGCCGTGACCGAGCCGGTTGCGCTGACCGTCAGGTCGTTGCGGAAAATGGTGTCGGCGATCGCAATGCTGGCGGTGCCGATGGCGGACGCATTGCCGCCGATCCGGCCATCGACGATGTTGCGCCCGGCGGACAGCACGATGCCGCCATTGGCGTTTACCGTTGCGCTGGTCGGGGTCTGGTGACCGATATTGCCGGACAGCAGCATCGTCATCGCCTGATTTTTGGGTATCGCGACCAGATAGGTGCGGTTTTCGTTGGTCGCCGATGTGTCGCTCGGCCCGCCGCTGGTGCCGGTGTGGACGATGCCCTGACCATCGCTGCTGCCGACCAGCACATTGATGTCGAACAGGCCGTTGTTGATGCTGATATCCGCCTGCTCGGCGGCAACCAGCGCCACCGATCCATCGGCGCTGATCGATCCGGCCTGGACGATGCGCGGCGCAACAAGTGCGACATAGGCGCCGCCCGCAACAAGCGTCCGGGCATTGATCTGTGCGCCATTGGCGATCTGAATCTCGCCAGCAGCGGCTATCGCCGGGTCGCGGAAACGGATTTCGCCGGCCGATCCGAACAGGCCGCCGGTCGTGTCGATATCCCGCGTCGACAGCACCAGACTGCCGACGTTGATGACGGCGTTGTTGCCGACCAATATGCCGCCGGGGGAATAGAACCAAACCGATCCGCCCGCCTGCTGACCGCCGGTAATCGCCGATGTGACGATGCCGTTGAGCGCGACCATCCGCGCAATCGGCATATCGTTGGCATTCAAGGGGATGATGCGATTGAGAATGGTGAAATTGCTGTCGCCGATGAACGCCAGTTGCGTGCCTGCGGGCAGGAAGTTTACTGTGCCGGTGCCTGTGCGGTCGAACGGGGTCCAGGTGACGACGGCCTCGGTCGTGGTGACGCGGACGGTGTCTACGGTTGGCGCCCGGACGATTCCGACCCCGCCGCTGTTGACCACCGGAGTGCCCTGTGCCGCGAAATTCGGGTTAACCGCCTGCGCCCGCGCGTCGGGAGACAGCATCAGGGCGACGATCGCGCTCGCCACCGCGCCGCTCGTCATCAATCGGCGACGAACCTGACCGGTGCCGGTTTTGGTGTGGATGCTCATGTCAGCCTGTCCAGTCATCGTCATACTCATTTGCTGTCAGCGGCGGGCCGGGCGCCCGCCCGTTCACCGTCCGATGCCGAATTGCGTCGTCAGGGAAATCAGGAAGCGCAGCGGACCGCGCTCGGTTTCGGTAAAGGTGCGCTTCAACGGTCTGGCCACCGTCATGTCGATTTGCGCCACATCGCCATAGGCAATGCGCAGCCCCCCGCCGACCGAGACCAGCGATTGCCGGTCGACACCGATGAAGCCGCTATCCTCGTTCCACACCCGCGCTGCATCGACGAACAGATAGGGCTGGAGCGCGATGTCGCGTGCGTTGGGCGGGATAAGCGAGCCCAGCCGGGTTTCGACCGACAGCCCGACGCCGCTGTCGCCGGTCAATATGCCGGGATCATATCCGCGACCGACGGTGAAGTTGCCGGTCGAAAATTCTTCGAAAATCAGCAGCGGATCGGCGGAATATTGCGCGCGTGGCAGGACCGCGATGGTGAAATTGGGCACCGGACGCCAGACCAGCTGCGCCGATCCGCGCAGCACGGTGGCGGCAGGATCGGCCTCGATCCGGCTTGGCGGCGGGCGCGTTCCGCCGAAACAGGCGGCGAAATTGGTCACGCAATCGGGGCTGGCACCCAGCCCGCCGATGCCCTGGCGCGCTTCCAACGTCACGCCGACCGCCCAGTTCGGTTCGGCCGGGCTGAACCGCGTCCGCCCCGCCGTCGATGCAGGGTCCTGCCAGTTGCCGTCGATCCGCGCCCAGCCGACGCGCAGATGATCCTGCGTCAGCGGGATGCCCGCGACAAACGCGTTCTGGTCGATCCAGTCGAACCCGGCGCTTGCGTACACCGCTTCGGACTGGCGCAGGATCAGCGGATACCGCAGGTCGGTGGACCACACTAATGTCCGCGATTTGAACCGCAGCCCGCCAGGCAGTTCGGGCCGCGCCCAGGCGTAAGTGACATTGCTGGCCAGCCGCAATCCTTGGCCGCCGATATGGAAACTGTGGCCGCCTTGCAGGACCTGCTGCTTCTCCAAATCCGATGTCGCATAGACACCGAATGTCGTTTCGTCGCCCAGCCCGGTCAGGCCATTGACGCGCAACCGGGCGATGCCGCCCCAGCGCCCGCCCGTCCGGCTGCCATAATTCTGGATATTGGTGTCGAGATAGGCAGGCGTGCGGCTGACGGTGACTTCGCCGACGACTTCGCCCGGCGCGCCGCCCGGGCGCAATGTCATCCGCGCGGCGATGCCCGGAATTGTGCCGGCCAGCAGCAGATAGCGTTCTGCATCGCGGGTATTGAAAATCTCCCGCCCCTCGAGATTGCGCAGATAGCGTTGCAGCTGTGCTTCATTATTGCCGGCATCACCGCGCACCTGCACCGACACCAGCCGTGCTGCGAGGATGTCGAGGCGGACCACGCCGTTTTCGATGGTCTGCACCGGCACCCGCACCGCAGCGAGATAGCCTGCATTGCGCAGGATGGTTGCCGCCTGGTCGCGGATGTCGCAAATTTCGGCGACGGCAAGGTCGCGCCCGACCTTATCGGCCCAGGCCGGAGCGAGCAGCGCCGCATCGATGGGCCCAAGATTGCCCCATTCGACAGCGCTCAAGGTAAAACGGACCTGCGCGAATTCAGGATTGGCCAGCGGGCAGGGTGCGCGCTCTATGCCGTCTTCGCTGTCGATCTGCGTGACATTGGCGGGCGGGATGCCCCGGTCCGGCTCACGCAGGATTTCCTCGCGGGTCGGCACGGTCTGCGCGGCGGCCGGATGCGCGGCCCCGAACAGCGCCAATCCTGCGATGGCGAGCGCGAGATGCGATACGGCGCGCTGCTGCATGGTGTGATTTCCCCCTCGCATGGTCGCTCGATACCCCCGTCGTGCAATGCTGTGCGTGCGTGCCGTCACACTATTTCCCCCAGCCAATTCAGTGTGCTGCCGTGATCGGTGGCGGCACGGAACCGGCTTGGGCCGTGGTGACCGGTGCGGCGAGCAGCGGCCGGTTGCCGTCGCCGATGATGGCAAAACCGGCCCAATAATAGGGGTGGGAGGTTTGCTGTTCGTCCATCAGACTGTCCTGCGCCCGGCCCAGTGCCTCGGCCACGCTGGCGCCCTGCGCCATCGTGAACAGGCCGGTAATCAGCCGCTGGGTCGCATTGAAATCATCAGGGGCCGGCCAGTGGCTGGCGAGGATCGACCGCCCGCCCGCACCGATGAAGGCGCGGACCAGCCCGTCGAGCGCCGAACCGCCGCCGGTGGTCACCCCCGCCGCCCGGGTCGCCGCAATGCTGGCCTGCCCGGCGGTGTCGCAGGCCGACAGAATGACGAGATCGGCATCGATCCTGAGGTCGAAAATTTCGTCGAAGCTCAGTAATCCGTCGGAATCGCTGGTGTCGAACGAGGTCAGCAGGGCAGGGCGGTTGGGGCATTCCGGGCGTGGCGGCGTGACCAGACCATGAGTGGCGAAATGGAGGATGCGATAGGTCGACAGGTCGTCGCGGTTGCGGACCTGCCTGTCGGTAAAGGCGTTGCCGGTGACGACATCGCCGCCAGCCGCGCCGATCAGCGCCCGCGCCGCGTTGAGTTCAGTCGCGGCAATCGGCTTGTTCCATTCACCGATCCCCCAGTTGCAGCCGATCGCCGCATCGGGCGATGCTGCGCGGACGGCGGCAACGGTGGTGACGTCGCTGACCGGGGTGTTGCTGCCAAGGCCCAGATAGCCGCGCGCCGCGCGCGAGGGCGGCGCGTTGCGGGTATTGCGGAACGCCAGCGCCGATACAGCGGTACTCACCCGGTTGCTGCGGCCCAGCCACGCGACGCCGCGCATGTCGAACGGATCGCCGCCCAGCGCATCGGCGCGGGCACGGAACGCCGCAACATTGGCCGCATCGGTAATCAGCACATTGGGCGGCAGACGCAGCATTGCCCCGTCCGGTTCGAAGATCAGGTGGCGAGCGGTGCGCAATTCGGCCTGAACCGGACCGAACAGATCGACGAACAATTTGTTCGATGCCTCTGCATCGAACGGGTAGGTGTTATAGGCGCCGCCTTCATAGACCGAGATCGAGCTGCGGATCCGATCGACCGCAGCGTCCAGCCCCTGCCGCGTCACGCCGGCGCGCCACGCCCGCACGCTGCCTTGCGTGATCAGCATGCCATAGACCGCTTCGCCGACCACCGTCATCTTGGCATAGGCTTCCTCAGCGCCAAGCGTTGCCTGCAAGTCAGCGAGGGTCAGCGCATCCTGCGCCACGGCGCGATATTGCGGGAAGGCGGCAAGCCGGGTGATCGTCGCCGTCTGCTGGCCAGCGAGATTGTCGATCCTGATCTGGGTTTCCCCGCGCAGCGCCAGCACCGTGGCATCATCCTGCGCGGCATTGAGGCGGGCGAGATCGATGCGCGCCCGCTCCAGATCGCGCGACAGGTTGTTTGCCTGCCGAAACAGGGTCGCAGCATCGCTCGACCCGCCGGAAAGCTCTCGCGCCAGCACTGCCTGCGTATCGGCAACCCCGGGACGGACCAGCAATTGCGCGGCAGTAAAAAATTCGGATACCGCCGACGGATCGCTGGCGCTGCGATCGATCAGCATCCGGTAATAGGGGCCCATCTGATTATAGAGCCCGGTCAATTGCCGCCGCTGCGCCACCAGCGCAGTGATCACCCGGCGATAGGTGGCAATCGAATCGTCGAACTGGCCGCGCCGGTAAAGATAGGCCCCCAGCTTCGCCCGCGCGGCCGCAAGCGCCATGGTTTCGGGATATTCGGTTTCGAGGAGGCCGATTGCCGAGCGCAATTCGGCTTCGGCTCCGCTCAGGTTGCCGCCCGCTTCCTCAACCAGCGCGATTTCACCCATGATCTGGGCGCGCAGGCGGATGATCGTCGTCACCCGTCCGTCGCGCACTGCGATACTGTTGGCGAGGCTGCGGTTGAGGTCGGCGCGCGCGCCCGGCACATCGCCCTGCAATCGTTTGACCGTGCCGCTGAGCTGATCGGCCTGGGCGTCGAGGATGATCGCGCGCTCGGCGGGCGTCAGCCGGCTTTCGTCGGCGAGCTGGGTCAACACCGCAGAACCGCTGCCGCTGTTGATGCCATTTGCGATCGCGGCGTTGATGACGATCCGGCCCGACCCGTCGGCACCGCCGATCGCCGGGACCGGCATCGGTTCGGTCAGATAAGCGAGCGTTCCGCCCAGATCGCGGCGATTGAGGGCGTGCATCGCCTTGAAATTTCGCCGCAGCCGCATCTGCACCGGATCGGCGGTCGGCGTTTCGTCGACCAGCGCGAACAGGCGCTCCGCTTCGCCGAAATCGCCGAGGTTGGACAGTTGCAGTGCGCGGTTGAGCGTGAATTCCGTCGGCTCGACACCGCTGTCGGTGCCGTCGCCGCGCCGTTCGAGCGCTTCGAAATAGACCGCAGCCGCCGAATAATCGCCGCTGTTGTTCTGGCGATAGCCTTCGGCCAGCGCACGGTCGGCAGGCAGGCTGGCGACCTGGATGCGGGCCAGCGCGTCGGCATCGCCGATCGACGTGGTGGCGACGTTGATCGTGCCGGGCGCCGCTCGCCCGTCAACCACGCTTGCCAGCGCAATCCGCAGGGCATCATCATAGACCGTGAGTCCTTCGGCGACATACAAAGTGTCACCGCGTTGCAGCGCATGCCTGCGGATGGCGAGGTTGCCCCCGAGCGGGGTGCAGTCGGCTGCGCCAGCCGTGGCATCCGGGCAATTGGCTGCGCCGGGCCGCGCCGCAATCCGCGCTGCCGCATCATTGCCGCGCAGCGCATAGACGCGCCCGACTGGCTGGGCGGCATCACGGCACAGGATGGTCCATGCACGGTCGAACATGCCGGTGATCGCGGGATCGCGCAGTTCCGACTGGACCTGACACAAGGCGCCGTCGTTCGAACCGATGGCAAAACTGTCTCGGGTAAGGATATCGATGCCGCTGCGCGACGTTGCGGCTGCAGCATCCTGGGCCTGGACGGCTGTGGCCGGGGCGGCGCCGACGGCAAGGATGGACAAGGCGAGAGCGATTCCGGCCGGGCTGCGGCGGAGCGGGTATCTGGCGTCGAGCGATGACGGACCAAGTGCCGAACGGGTTTCAACCGACATATATTCGCCTCCAGCGTCCGCGCTGTTCTGCGCGGCTGTCGGATATGGAACCCGACGATTGAGAGGCGACCCGCTGCTTTTATTTTCTTGTTATCGTCGACGTCTAGCGGCGTGCGCGCGTAATGAAAAGGCAAAACCGCTAAAGGCTGAGGCAAGGCCCTGTGCCGCAACCGAACAGACCGAATAAATCCCGGTCCGCCTTTCACGCAGCCGACAAAGTCATTCATGACCCATTAAATGCCGATTGCGTAACTCGATGTTCGACGGCAGAGCAACGGGTGCTCGACTTTCCGTCGCGGAGCACCAGCACAAATGACTATCACCGGCATCGGCAGAAAGGCAGCGAGGCTGACGGCCTGCGTTGCTCTGTCGTCGGTGCTGTCGCTGGCACTGACCATCGCGGAGCCGGTATCGGCGCGTCAGCGCAGCACTGTGCCACGCGTTGTTCCGGAACAGAATGAAGACCGCCCCTCGCCCAATGAAACCCGGCCATTGCCAGACATTGTTGCGCGGGTTCAGGCGACCCCGCCGTATAACGCCATGGACTATATCGGGGTTGCCGGTTTTGAAAACCGGACGATGATCTATGTCCTGCGCTTCCTCGACGGGCGGCAGGTCGTGGTTGTCCGTGTCGATGCTCGCAGCGGGCGGATCGTCGGGCGCGGCCCGCGCTAGAGCTGCCATCCGGGCGGCGGGCGATGCGCGGGACTTGCCGACGGTCGCCCACCCTGCCACATCGCCAGACATAGTTTCCGAAAAAGGTCACCCATGCGCATCCTGATTGTCGAAGACGAGCCCACGCTCGGCCGCCAGCTCAAAGCAACGCTGGAAAGCGTCGGCTATGCCATCGATCTTGCTACCGATGGCGAAGACGGCCATTATCTCGGCTCAAACGAAAGCTATGATGCGGTCATCCTCGACCTCGGCCTGCCTGAAGTCGATGGCCTCACGGTGCTCGACCGCTGGCGCAAGGAAAAGCGCAATTTCCCCGTGCTGGTGCTGACCGCACGCGACAGCTGGTCGGACAAGGTCGCCGGGCTCGATGCCGGGGCCGACGATTATCTCGCCAAACCGTTCCAGACCGAGGAACTGATCGCCCGCCTGCGCGCGCTGATCCGCCGGTCGAGCGGCAATGCCTCGTCCGAACTGGTGGCAGGCGCTGTCCGGCTGGATACCCGTTCCGGCAAGGTCACCCTGGCGGGCGACCCGGTCAAGCTGACTGCGCAGGAATATAAGCTGCTGTCCTATCTGCTGCATCACAAGGGCAAGGTCGTCAGCCGGACCGAATTGATCGAGCATATCTATGATCAGGATTTCGACCGCGATTCCAACACGATCGAAGTGTTCGTCACGCGTATCCGCAAGAAACTGGGGGCCGATGTGATCACCACCATCCGCGGTCTTGGCTATCAGCTGGAGGATCCGGCCGCCTGACGCGGCTGGAACCGGCAAGCCGATGAACGCCGCCCACCCGCCGGTCGCCGCCGCTCAAGCGGCTGTGCCAGCGATAACGGCAAAGCCACGCACCCGCAGCACCGGCTCGCTCGGGCGGCGGATGATCGGCATTGCGGCAGCGTGGATATTGATGCTGCTGGTCGGCGGCGGATTTGCGCTCGACCGGGTCTTGTCGCAGGCGATCACCACTAATTTCGACGATGGCATCGAATATCTGCTGGTCGCCCTGATCCGCTCGTCGGAAGTTGCAGCAGACGGCGAGGTCGGGCTGGTCGAGCAATTGAGCGAGCAGCGGTTTTTCGAACCCTATAGCGGCCTTTACTGGCAGATTTCAGGCACCGGAACCGAGCCGGAAACATCGCGGTCGCTGTGGGACCGGACGCTCGATACCGGGGTTCGGCACAGCGACGAGAGCATCCATTTCCGGGATAGCGACCAATTTGCCGGCGATCCGCTGCGCATCGCCGAACGTGATGTCGTGCTGCCCGGGTCGCCGGTCATCTGGCGCGTTCAGGTCGCGCAATCGCGCAGTGCGCTCGATCTCCAGCTTGCAACGGTGCGCAAGACTATCGTCCGCAGTTTCGCGATCCTCGCTGTCGGCCTGATCATCCTCGCCGCGCTCCAGACGGTCTATGGGCTGTGGCCGCTGCGCCAGATACGCAGCGGCATCGCCGCGTTGCGCGATGGCGACCGTGCGCTGCTGACCAAGCCCATGCCGATCGAGGTTCGCCCGATGGTCGAGGAGCTCAGCCAGCTGATCGATCATAGCGAGCGCCAGGCCGAAGAAGCGCGGCGCCACGCGGGCAATCTGGCGCATGCCCTCAAAACGCCTCTGACCGTTATCCTGAATGCTGCTGCGGCGCATGATCCCGACCTGCCTGATCTGGTCGCGCGTGAAGCGGCTACGATGCGCCGTCAGGTCGATCATCACCTTGCCCGGGCCCGTGCCGTCGGGCGGCGCGGGCAGGCACAGTTGCGCGCCGATGCGTGGGAAAGCATCGCCGCGGTCGAGCGCGCGGTGACGCGGCTCTACCCGGAAACGCGGTTCGATGCCGATGGTCCACGCACGATAAAGGTGCGTATCGAGCGGCAGGACCTTGACGAAATGCTCGGTAATCTGATGGAAAATGCTGCTAAATATGGCGGCGGCAGTGTGTTCGTGACCGTCGAACGCGGTGGTCCGATCGTCACCTTCCTGATCGAGGATGATGGCCCCGGCATTCCCGCGGCCCAGCGCAGCCGGTTGTTCGATCGCGGTGCGAGGCTCGACACCGGCAAGCCCGGAACCGGCCTCGGCCTTGCCATCGTGCGCGATGTCGCGGAAATCTATGGCGGGGCAGTGTCGCTGGAAGAAAGCGAAGATATGGGCGGGTTGGCAGTCAGGCTGACGCTACCGGCAGCATGAGCGTCATCGCTGCATACCGGCATGATGGCGGATCACTTCATCGATGATGAAGCGCAGGAATTTTTCCGTGAAATCGGGGTCCAGTTGCGCATCGGCGGCCAACCGCCGCAGCCGCGCTACCTGATCGGCTTCGCGCCCCGGATCGGCCGGGGGCAGGGCGAGTTCGGCCTTGAGCTCGCCGACCGCCTGAGTCACCTTGAACCGCTCGGCGAGCATTGCGACCAGCGCCGCGTCGATATTGTCGATGCTCTGGCGGTAGCGCGTCAGCCTGTCGTCCATCGCCATTCCCCCAAAAACCGCAAAGTGCATCATGTGCATTGCAGATTGTCGGCTTTGCGTGCCCTTGCAAGCATCAATTGTTGCAACCACCCACCGCCTTGGGCACAGACCGGCGCATGACCGCAACCGTCCACCATCTCCCCAGCGCCCGCACCCCATCGCTCGACGCCATGATGGCGCTGGTGGCGCACGACATGAATGCGGTCAACAGCGTCATCCTGACGCGCATGCAGTCGGAAATTCCGCTCATCCCCGAACTGGCCGGACATCTGATCGCCGGTGGCGGCAAGCGGATGCGACCGATGCTGACGCTCGCCTGTGCGCGTCTGCTCGACTATCCCGGCGCCCGCCACCATCTGCTCGCCGCTGCGGTCGAATTCATTCACACCGCGACGCTGCTGCATGACGATGTGGTGGACGGATCCGACCTGCGCCGGGGGCGGCGGACCGCCAACATCATCTGGGGTAATCCGGCCAGCGTGCTGGTCGGCGATTTCCTGTTCAGCCGCAGTTTCGAGCTGATGGTCGAAGACGGCAGCCTGAAGGTGCTGCGTATTCTTTCGAACGCCAGCGCGGTGATTGCCGAGGGTGAAGTCAACCAGCTTACCGCCCAGCGGCAGGTGGCGACCACCGAAGACAAATATCTCGCGATCATCGGCGCGAAAACAGCGGCGCTATTTGCTGCCGCCTGCCGCATTGCCGCGGTGGTTGCGGAGCGCGACGAACGGATCGAACTGGCGCTCGACAGCTATGGCCGCAACCTTGGCATCGCGTTCCAGCTGGTCGACGATGCCATCGATTATGTTTCCGATGCGGCGGCGATGGGCAAGGATGTGGGCGACGATTTTCGCGATGGCAAGGTCACTTTGCCAGTGATCCTCGCCTATGCACGCGGCTCCGCCGACCAGCGCGCCTTTTGGGAGGCGGCGATGATCGGCCACCGGACCAGCGACGCCGACCTTGCCGATGCCAAGAGTTTGCTGGCGGACCATGGCGCTATCGAGGATACGCTGGCCCGCGCCCGCCATTATGCCCGCCGCGCGATCGATGCGCTGGCGATCTTTCCGGCGGGTCAGGCGCGCGCCGCTCTGGTCGAAGCGGCGGAATTCGCGGTCGCGCGCGGCTATTGAGCGGCGCGCCTAATCGTCGTCCTCTGTGTCGCTGACGTCGGCTGCATCGTCATCATCGACACCCAGCGCGTCATCCTCGTCGCTGTTGAGCTGTTCGTCGATCGTTTCGTTGATCAGATCGAGCTGTTCGTAGCTCGCTTCGAATTCCACCGTCTCGCCCTCGTCGCTTTCGAGAGTCAGCAGATAGTCGCCGTCGCTGGAACGGGCGATGGTGAACTGGGCTAGCAATTTGGCCATGAGTGTTTCCTTGATCGATTTCGCGCGGGGCTAACGCGCGGCCATCGCTTCGGTGCCATCGCTGTCGGTCGATTTGATGAAAAGCTCGCGGGCTGGCTGCTGCTGTGCCATCTGCCGCCGGACATCATGACCGATCTGCCGATCCTTGCCGTTATGCCGGACCTGCTCGCCGCGTTGCGCGATGGGCAAAATGCAGTGCTTGTCGCCCCTCCGGGAGCGGGCAAGACCACGGCTGTCGCACCCGCCTTGCTGGGCGAACCATGGTGCGGCGGCCAGATCATGCTGCTGTCGCCGCGCCGCCTTGCCGCGCGCGCTGCTGCCGAGCGGATGGCGCAGATGCTGGGCGACGCGGTGGGGCAGACGGTCGGCTACGCTACCCGGCTGGACAGCAGGCATAGCGGCGCAACCCGCATCATGATTGTCACCGAAGGCATTTTTCGCAACCGCATCCTTGCCGATCCCGAACTGACCGGGGTGTCGGCGGTGCTGTTCGACGAGGTGCATGAACGCAGTCTCGACAGCGATTTCGGTTTGGCGCTGGCGATCGAAGCGCAGGCGGCGCTGTGCCCGCACATCCGCCTGCTGGCGATGTCGGCGACCCTCGATGGAGAGCGATTTGCCGCGCTGCTCGGCCATTGCCCGGTAATCGCCAGCGAAGGGCGCAGCCATGCGCTGACACTGAAGCATATCGGCCGTAATCCCGCCAAGCCGCTGGAGGACGAGATGGCGAGCGCCATTCGCGCTGCGCTGAGCGAACAGCCGCAGGGCGACATCCTCGCCTTTCTTCCCGGGGTGCGGGAAATCGAGCGGACGGCCGAGCGGCTCAACGGGCTGCCGCACGCCATCCATCCGTTGCACGGCCAGCTCGAACCTGCGCAGCAGCGTGCCGCCCTGAGGCCCGGCACCGATGGCCGCCGCAAGATCATCCTCGCCACCAGCATCGCGGAAACCAGCCTGACCATCGATGGGGTGCGCATCGTCGTCGATTCAGGCGTTGCCCGCCGCGCCCGCTTCGATGTCGCCGCCGCCACCAGCCGCCTCGTCACTCAGCGCGCCAGTCAGGCCGCCGCCATCCAGCGCGCGGGCCGTGCCGCGCGGCAGGGGCCGGGCGTTGCCTACCGATTGTGGGAGGCGGCGGCGACCGGCGGCATGGCGCGCTTTGACCCGCCCGAGATCCTTGATACCGACATTGCACCGCTGCTGCTCGATTGCGCTGCCTGGGGGGAGCGCAATCCGGCGCGGCTGCCATGGCTCGACGCGCCGCCCGCGCCTGCGCTGGCGGAAGCGCGCAGCCGGCTCGTCAGGCTCGGCGCGCTGGCCGATGACGGCAGCATTACCACGCACGGCCGGGAAATCGCCGCGCTGCCGCTGCCGCCGCCTCTGGCGCACATGCTGGTCGTTGCCGGGCAGGCGGGGCAGGGCATGCTCGCCGCCGAAATCGCGATGCTGCTCGGCGAGCGCGGGCTCGGCGGGCGCGATGCCGACCTTGCAGTGCGCCATGCGCGCTGGCGCAGCGAACGCGGCGGCCGGGCCGAGGCCGCGCGGGCCGTCGCCCGGCGCTGGACGGCGATGGTGGCGACGCCTGCGACCTCGCCCGGCGAACCCGACGACGGCGCAATCGCCCGGCTGGTCGCCACCGCCTACCCGGATCGCGTCGCGCGTCGTCGCGAGGCGAATGGAGCGGATTGGCAGAGCGTCGGCGGTCGTGGCTACCGGCTCGATCCTGCGTCGCCGCTGGCCGCCGCGCACTGGCTTGCCGTTGCCGATGTGGCAGGCGCGGCAGGCGGCGCGCGTATTTTGTCGGCGGCGGTGATGGACGACGCGCTGGTTGCAGCATGGGCGGCGGCGCATGGCGAAACGCGCCGCACAGCCCATTATGATGTCGCAGCCGACCGGGTCGAGGCGATGCGCGAAGCCCGGCTTGGCGCGATCATGCTCGGCAAAGCACCAGACCCTGATGGCGGCGATCCGGCAGCGCTGCTGCTTGCGGCGGTCCGCGATGGTGGCATCGCCCTGCTGCCATGGAGCGATGCCGACCGCGCACTGGTCGCTCGCGCGCATTTTGCCGGACTTGCCGACCTTTCCGACGCATCGCTGGCGGCAACGATCGACCACTGGTTGCCGCCCGCGCTCGCCGGGCGCCGCCGTCTGGGCGATATCCCGCCCGGCGCGCTCCATGATGCGCTGATCGGGCGATTGTCGTGGGACCAGCGCCAGACGCTCGACCGTCTGGCCCCCGCGAAGTTTCGCACGCCCGCAGGATCGCACCATGCCATCGATTATGCCGCAGCCGCGGGGCCGACAGTGACCGCACGGGTGCAGGCATTTTTCGGACTGGATAGCCACCCGGTCATCGGCCAGGCAAAATTGCCGCTGGTGCTCAGCCTGACATCGCCCGCCGGTCGGCCGATCCAGACGACGCGCGACCTGCCGGGTTTCTGGCGCGGCAGCTGGGCCGATGTGCAGCGCGACATGCGGGGGCGCTACCCGCGCCACCCATGGCCCGATGCGCCCTGGGCGGCTGCGGCGACGCTGCGCACCAAGGCCGCCGATGCGAGGGCCGGTTGAAGCGTCCGCTCTGGCTCGCTAGAGCACGAGCGTCGACCCACCGGAGCAGTTGCATGAACGCGCGTATTTTTCAGGAACCCAAGAGCGCGATGTCGTCGGGCCGGGCGCGCACCATGCACTGGGTGCTGGAATTTGCGCCGTCCGAAGCGCGCCGCGCCGACCCGCTAATGGGCTGGGCCGGTAGCGGCGATACCCAGCGCCAGGTACGGCTGTCCTTCGACAGTCTCGATGCTGCGCGTGCCTATGCCGATAAGCAGGGCATCACTGCGCATGTCGTGCCGACGCCGCCGCGCACGCTCAAATTGCAGACTTATGCGGATAATTTCCGCTAGGCAGCCGCCAGCCACCCGCCGACCAGCAGCATCGTCACCTTGACATCGACGCCGCAGCCTTCGGCGCGCTTGGCTGCGACAAAATCCGCCACGCCCGCCATCGGCACCCGGTGGACGGTGATATTTTCGCCTGCGACCCCGCCGCCGGGGCCGATCCTGCTCAGATCCCGCGCCATAAGCAGCGTGAATCTCTCTCCCACCATCCCCGGCGAGCTGTAAAATTCGCCAAGTTCGCGCCAAAGTGACGCCCGGTAGCCGGTTTCCTCCTCCAGTTCGCGCGCGGCGGCCACAGCGGCAGGCTCGTCCTCGCCTTCGTCACCGATCAGTCCGGCGGGCAATTCGATGCAGTTGCGGTGCAACGGCACGCGATATTGTTCGACCAGCAGCACATGGTCTCCATCGCCGGCCTCGTCGATGGCGATGATGACGGCTGCGCCGGTGCCGCGCGACCGGTTGACATATTCCCAGCGCCCTTCTCGGATGGTGGTGAGATATTTGCCCTGCCAGACGGTTTCGGCGACCGCGTGATGCTGTTCGCTCACAGTTCGATCAGCCGGTCGGGCATTTCGTTGACATCGTCATGGCTGCGCGGAAAATGCGTTGCCAGCAATGCGCCGGTCAGCGTGACCGCCGCGACGATGCCATCCCCCGGCTGCCCGGCCTTCACGCGCGACAGCAGCGCTGCCATTGCATCGACCCATTCTTCCGGGCCGACTTTTGCAGTGATGGCTGCATCGCCAAGGATTTCGGCGCGATGTTCAGCCAGGCTGAGATAGATCAGCACGCCGGTCGCCGCCCGCGTTCGTGCCTCGATGCCTAGGCGGAACGCCTTAATCGCCGTCGTGCGCACCCGCGCGCGCTTCAGCCCCGGCGGGGTCAGAAACAATCGCAGCGGTATCCACAGCAGCGCGCACCAGGCCACCGCCGAGATGATCAGCTGGATTATCAGCGTGGCCGCGATAATCTGGCCGGTGCTGTAACCACTGTGCCAGCCGCCGCTGACCGCCACCAGCAGAGCATCGAAACCGGCCGCATCGCTAGCGACCAACGCCGTCGGGATAACCCCCGCCAGCGCCGCAATCAGCACGGCCCAGTCAGTATAATCGTCCGACCGGCGCGCCACCATCGTCGAAATCTCGCCATCGCTGGCGGCTTCGCCTGCGGCCACCGCCACGCTGATGCGGTCATGGTCTTGCGGGGGGATGAGCAGCATCTGTGCCATCACCATCCCCCGCTCGCGCCGCCGCCGCCAAAGCTGCCGCCGCCGCCAGAAAACCCGCCGCCGCCGCCAAATCCACCGCCGCCGCCGAATCCACCGAACCCGCCGCCGCCGCGCGAGCCATGGCTGGCGATATCGGCCAGCACCGATCCCCAGACGATCAGGTCGCCGACATCCGGTCCGCCACGGCGGCTGCGATAGCGTTTACCGCCCCGGCGGCTCGACAGGAGGACGAACAGGAAGAAGAACACCACGATGGGGATGAAGATCGCGCCGGACCCGCCGCTCTGCTTGCTCGATTGCCCGGCTGCTGCCGCGACTGCCGCCGCTTCTTGCGGAGGCAGCGTGATCTGCCGTTCGATTGCGGCGACGCCTGCGGTGATGCCGCCGTCGAAATCGCCGGTCTTGAACCGCGGGGTGATGGCATTCCGGATGATCTGCGACGAAAGCGCATCGGTCAGCACCGGTTCGAGGCCATAGCCGACCGCGATATGCATTTTGCGCTCGTTCGGCGCGATCAGCAAAAGCACGCCGTCATCACGCTCGGCATCGCCCAATCGCCATTGCCGCCCCAGCCGATAGCCATAGTCGGCGACGTCATAGCCTTCGAGGCTGATCACCGTCGCCACCACCAGCTGCCGCTGGCTTTGCCGGTTGAGCGCCTCCAGCCGCGTCGTCAGCGCTGCCTCTGTCGCGGGCGATATGATATTCGCCTGATCGATAACCGGCTGGGTGGTGCGTGCCGGGAACGTCTGCGCTGCTGCGGGCAGGGCGAACAGCCCGGCCAGCACCACCAGCAAGGCGGATCGCAGCGCCATCCATCGATGCCCTGTCGCCAGGTCCGCGACCATCTTTGCACTCCCGTTCGAGGAGGGAAAATTACTGACCGAAATTGACCGTCGGCGCGACTTCGGCACCCGGCGTGACCGCCTGATAGGGTGTCATAGGCTCCGCACCGTGGATCAGGTTGGCACCGATCGAATCCGGGAATGTGCGGATCGTCGTATTATAGGCCTGCACCGCCTCGTTATAATCTCGGATCGAGATCTGGATGCGGTTTTCGGTGCTTTCGAGCTGCGATTGCAGGTTCAAAAACCCCTCCTGACTGCGCAGCGTCGGATATTGTTCCTGCAGCGCGACGAGCCGGCCAAGAGCGACCGTCACCTGGCCCTGTGCCTGCTGGTAGCGCGCGACAGCGGCGGGATCGGATAATTGTTCAGGCGTCAGCGAAACCTGGCTCGCCCCGGCGCGCGCGCTGGTGACCTGGGTCAGGATCGTGCTTTCGCTCGTCGCGGCGGCCTGGACGGTCGACACCAGATTGGGAATCAGATTGGCGCGCCGCTGATAATTGGACTGGACGTCGGCCCATTTGGCCTTTGCAGCCTCTTCTGCGGTCGGCACGCTGTTGATGCCGCAAGCGGACAGCGACACGATCGCGATCGGCGACATGAGGGCGATGGCAAGGCGGCTGTGGGTCACTGGTCAATCCTCCCATTGGCACCGCGCTGGCGATGCGGCCGCAAACAGCACGGTCATCACTGATGTAGAGGGGCAATACGCCCCCTGCAATGGGGCGGCGGCATCGATAGAAAAAAGCAATCGTCGCCGCCAGTGTCAACTAGCAGAGTCGACTTGCCGTCGCCGCGATGGCATCACCGATGGCGTATCGAGGATGAGGGGACACGTATCATGCTTTCGGAATTCAAAACCTTTATTGCACGCGGCAATGTTCTTGATCTGGCGGTCGGGGTCATCATTGGCGCGGCATTCGGCAAGATCGTCGCTTCGCTGACCGACGACATAATTATGCCGGTGATCGGCTGGCTGACCGGCGGCGTCGACTTTTCAAGCAAATTCTGGACGCTCGGCCCGGTTCCGGCCGGCTATAACGGTTCTCCAGGCGACTATGCCGCGCTCAAGGAAGCCGGGGTCGCCATGCTCGGCTATGGCGCATTTGTCACCGCGATCATCAATTTCCTGATCCTCGCTTTCATCATTTTTCTGCTCGTCAAATATGCCAACAAGGTGCTGCGTCCGGCCGAAGCACCCGCCGGGCCGACCGAAGCCGACCTGCTGGTCGAAATCCGCGACGAACTGCGCAAGCGCTGATCATCCGTGTGTTTTCCCGGAACTGAACGGCGCATCGCACGTTGATGCGCCATTCGGGCGGAGTGCATGCTGCTGATGCACCGGGACTGTCCCGCCGCTGCCGAAGAGGGAGTAAGTTTCATGAAAATCATCACCAGAATCGCGCTGCTTGCGGTTGCGCCATTGGCACTCGCCGCCTGCGACAGCACCGCGGAAAACACGGCTGAAACCGCTGGCGATCAGATGCAGGGTGAAGCCGAAGTCCAGGCAGATGCCATGGAAGATCGGGCCGATACCGTCCGCCAGGCCGACCCCGGCATGAACAGCGACGGCACCGAGATGAAAGCTGACGCGATGGAAGACAATGCCGATGCCGTGCGCGAACAGGCGGAAGAGAAATCGCAGATGATGGAAGAAAACGCCGAAAACAAGTAATTTTCGTCGTATCTTTAGCCAAGAAAGGGGTCGTTCGGCAACGGACGGCCCCTTTTCTTTGGCGTGTCGATCGCCTATATCATCCGGTGCCGGGCAACCGGCTATGACGATAAATCGTGGCGTGAAATAGGCACAGCGGACCCGGGGGCAGTACCCGGCGGCTCCACCATTTAGGCCGCAGAGCGACACGCGTTAAGCGTGCCGCCGAGCGGCCCAGTTGATGGGGCCGAACCAGGATCGACGTGTGTTGAAAGGCGCTTGCTTTCGTTCGGGCTGAGTAACCCGTTAAAGGCTCAAAACCATAGGTGCTAACGATAACGAAGCACTCGCTCTCGCAGCGTAATTGAGGGCCTCACGGCCTGACATTATCCTAAAAGAACGCGGTTGGACCGAACCGGGCAACAGAA
This sequence comes from Sphingomonas sp., assembly GCA_031397785.1. Lineage (GTDB taxonomy): Bacteria > Pseudomonadota > Alphaproteobacteria > Sphingomonadales > Sphingomonadaceae > Sphingopyxis. The sequence goes on from JANNMK010000220.1 coordinate 28,155, forward strand.
TCGGATTCCAGCGGTACGGGGGGCACCGGGCAACAGAAGCCCCCCACTTTCCTCCATTTACAGCCCTCAATCGGCAGCGAAGATCGCCCTGCCCGTTGCTCTTCGTTTCAGACAAAAAGTGATTATTGCACCCTCGTAAT
>JANNMK010000227.1:0-6361 GCA_031397785.1 Sphingomonas sp.
CATGGCGGCAAACGCGCCATCGTCCGCCGCGCCGAGGTCGATGCTGTCATAACCGATCTCGAAGTCGCCATGCTCCATGCCATGGCCCCAGACCGGATGGGTATAGCCCAGCCCGTTCATGTAGAAATGCCCCCGCGCAGATCCCGCTGCGGCCACCGGGGGTCAATGTCAGGCGGGTCTCCGCCGCCAGGTCGATGACCACTTGCCGCACCCGCCGCGTCCCCGGCTGCCATTGGATGGCATAGCTCGGCGCATCGAACTCCCGGCCTTCATTGCGGCCCGCGCCATCGGCAAACAGCACCGCCCGCCGGTTCCATGGCATGCCTTGCGCATCGTCATTGCTATGAAAATACACCGAATGGCCGGGCAGGTTGCACGGCGTCCACAGCCAGAAAAACTGCGGCGCAGCGGGCGCAGGCTGCAAGTCTGCCGCGCCCACCGGGCGGATGCCCCAGCTTCTGTCGCGCGTTCCCGTCACGTCGGGCGTCACCGCATGGCGCACGCCTGCGATGTCGATCCAGCCCGACCAGCGCCCGTTTTGCGTCATCCGGGTATAGTCCATCCACAACCGGGTGCCGACGCGCCGGGTAAAGCGCGGCTCCTCGATCGGAAAATGCCGCCCCTCGAACAGCAGTTCGGCGGATAATGGCGACGCTGCATTGGCCGCCACCCGCACCCTTACCCGGGCCAGCGGCACATCGACCGTCACCGACAGCGGCCCGACCGCCATCGCCATGCGCGCGCCGTTCAATCGGCCCGCCACGCGCAGATTATGCTGCACGCCGTCCAGCGAAACGCAAAATGCCGCGTCAATCACATCCAGCGCGGGATAGACCCCCAGCGCGGCGGCAAAGAACAGCCGGCCATCGGGCGAACAGCCATTGTAGAAAAACCGGTCGTAAAAATTGCGGTCCCCCACCATCGCCACCGGCTCGGGCGTCTGGTGAACAGGATATTCGTCGCCCGCACTCAGCACAGTCTCTCTCCCCCCCGGCCCTGCGCGCCCGCCTGCCGCAGGCCGCACGCCACCGGCGACAGATTAGCCGCCACAGCGTAGCAAGGGCAGGGCAGCACGCAAGGGCTGCGCCGCCGATCCTTGTCGATAGGCCCGGCCCGGCAGCAATCCGGGAAAAAAAGGATGAAGCGTGATACGTCCCATGGCTCTTGCGCCCTGCGCCGCTGAAGCCGAACTCGGCGATCCTGCGATCACCGGCAAATTTGCGCCGCAGATGGCGCAGATCGCGGCGATGGACCATCGGCCGCCATGGTGCGGCTATATCGGCAGGCGCGGCGGCGTGCCGGTCGGCTATGGCGGGTTCAAAGGGGTGCCGGACGGCAGCGGCGCTGTCGAAATCGGCTATCTCACCTTTCCCGCCTACCAGGGGTCGGGCGTCGCCACCGCGATCGCCGCTGCCATGATCGTCATCGCCCGCAGCGCCGCCGCCACCTGCGTCACCGCCCACACCCTGCCACACGACAATCCCTCGACCGGCGTCTTGCGCAATAACGGCTTTGCCAGGGACGGGGACCTGATCGACCCGGACCAGGGCACGATATGGAAATGGTCGCTGAAACTCTAGCGCGGAACGCCGCCATCGCCCGATGCACATCGCCGGACGCTGCCGCAGCCTTTCGCCGCTGCGAAAAATCCTTTCCCGGCCCCCCGGCGACCCTTTCCGACGCACCGAAAACCCTTTTGCCCGCTTTTTCGATCTAATTCGCCCGCTGCTGTGCCCGTCCCTGTGCCCGTCCCTGTGCCAGTCCTGATGCTTGCACCACCGCCGCCGCCAGCCAGTCACCGCCATCCCCATTCAGCACCACATCGGGCTCAACCGGCGCATCCATCATCCGCCCGTCGCTGCGCTCGACCCCGGCGGTCGGCAGGATGAATGCGGTGTCCCTGCTCAGCGGGCGCACCGTGCGGATGATGGTCAGCCCCGCGCTCGATTGTCCCATCACCAGCGCGCGGCGGCGGTCCTGCATCGCAGCGGCCAGCATTTCCGCGCCATTCTCCGATGTCCCGTCGATCAGCAGGATCAGCGGACGCTCGCCACTGGCATCGCCGTCCAACGACCGGAACCGCTCGATCTCGCCTGCGCCAGCGCCGCGGATCGCAAACAGCGCGCCGGATGGCAGAAACCGGTCGGCCACCGCCACCACCGCATCCAGCAGGCCGCCCTGGTTACCGCGCAGATCGATGACCGTCGCTCGCCACCCCGGCCCCCTGTCAGTGTCGCGCGCCCCGGCAATCGCGGCATCGATCTGCCGGGCGCTGTCCTCGTCGAACCGCCGCAGCAATATCGCCAGCACGCCATCGTGCATCCGGCTGGTCAGCCAGGGTCCTACCGTCTCGGCGGGGGTGATATCGGCATCCTCAGTCAGTTTCGTCATCGCCGCGCTATCGAGATAGGTCGCATAAGGGCTCAGCCTCAGCAGCAATTGCACCATCGCGCGCTCAAAATCGAAATTCGCCTCGGCTTCGGCGCAGGCCAGTGGCGCGTCCATATCCGCCCGCCGCGTTTCGCGGCCGCGTGCTCCGCTTTCGCGCTCCCCGCCGGGACCAGCCCCGCGCGCCACGCAGGCGGCAAACCGCGCCGCCGCTTCGCTGTCGGACGGCGTCAGCACGGCCAGCACCGCCGCCTCCACTGCGCCGGGCGGCGGCGCGGGGTAAAGCCGCGCTTGCAGATCGCCGACCACCGTCGCCCACGCGGCTCCACGGGATTGCGCCGCGCCGACCGATCGGTCGCGCTCGGCCTGCGCCCAGGCACCGGACGCCCCGGCAAGCGCGATGCAGCAGGCCAGCATTGCGATAGCCGGCGCCATCGCCTGCCGGAAACCTTGCGCGACAGCCATGTTCATGCTATGTTCTCATATGCCCGTTGTTCCTGTCCCCATCGCTGCGCTTTTTCGTCAGCGGGCGGCAAGCGGCCTTAAAGCGACAAAGGAGACAGTCGATGGGCCCTCATGCGTATACTTTGTCGCTTTATCGCCTCGCGGGCATCGCCTGCATCGCAAAACCCGGCACAATGGCGCGCGCCCTGACTTAAGCGTCCGGTGTCGCCACCGCACCCACCGCGGCGATCGGCTCGCCTTCGCCCGGCGGCTCGGCATTGGGCGGAATATCGTCGATCATCATGTCGGGTGTCGCCACCGCCTGGCGATTGCGGACCCGCACCGTCAGCCGGTCGTCGCCTTGCGCGTCGGGCCGGATGGTCAGTTCGTTGAAGCTCGCCGGGGTCGACCGGATACGCATCGACAGCGTGCCTGCACCGATCATCCGGATCGGCCCTTCGGGCGTTTGTTGCACCAGATCGAACGGATCATGGACATGACCGGTCAGCACTGCGGCCACGCCTGCCTTGGCCAGCGCCGCCAGCGCGCGGTTGCCACCGGTGGTCAGCGCCTTGCCTGTCGTGCCGGCCTCGACCAGCGGGTGGTGCGCGGTGACCAGCACCATGCCTCCCGCCGGTTGCGCACCGATCGCGGCCAATGCCCGCTTGAGCGGCCCGCGCCCCACCCAGCCGCGCGACCAGTTGAGCCGCACCTGCGCCCGCGCCGTGGTCTTCAGCGGCACAATGGCCAGGCCTGCGAAATCCAGCTCGCGCTCGACCAGCCGCTCGATGCGCCGGATACGGGCATAGGGCGTCGCAAACCGCTCGATCAGGTTGAAATAGGGCAGGTCATGATTGCCGACCTCGACCGTCACCGGAACATCCAGGCCCAGAATCCAGTCGCAGCACGCCGCAAACTCGTGGTGCCGCGCCCGCATCGTCAGATCGCCGGTGATCGCCACCGCATCGGGCCGCTCGGTGCGCACGCATTGCGCGAACCAGTCCAGCGCGCCGCGATCCTCCTTGCCGAAATGCAGATCGCTGGCATGGAACAGGGTGATGGCCCTCGTCATGATTGCCGCGCCTCGGCTGTATCGCCGCGGGTGACGATGAACCGCACCGGGCTTTGCGCTGCCCGCAATCGCAACGGCGCATGGGTATGACCCCGCTCACCATCGACCAGCAGGCCGATCTCGCCGTCGCACGCGATCACCGCTTCGGCTGCATCGCCCAGCGCGTCATGCGGTCCATTGCGAAAATCGCCGTTCAGCCAGGCAAAGCCATGTTCGAACAATGCAGCGGCATCGTCGGCAGTAAACCCCAGCAGCCGCAACCGCCCGCCGACCGGCTCGATATAGATGGCGGGAAACGCGTCCTCGCTGCCCGCCAGCCGCACCGGCGTGCCGTTGAATGTCTCGCCAATGGCGCGCGGCACCGCTTCCACAAGGCCAGCCAGATCGAACCGGCGCAATGTCTCGCGCACATCGCCCCACGCCGTCGTCGGCCCGGCGAACACCCCGACCAGCCCGGCAATTGCCACATCGCTGTCGATGCCCTCGACCATCGTCACCGTCCGCGCGACCGCATCGGGCGACAGCGCATCGCACAATATCCCGACCGTATCGCTCGCGGCATGCAGGTGGCGCGACAAAAGGTTCATCGTCCCGCCCGGCAGCACCAGAATGCGCCCGCCCCATCCCGCCGCCGCAGCCGTTGCGGCGTTGATCGTCCCGTCACCGGTGTGCAGCGCCAATATGCCGACACCGGCGGCATCGAGCACCTCGGGCGTCGGCAGCTCCTCGTCCGGAAAGGCAATGGTTCGGCTGATTTCGCCGCCGAACTGGCTCGCCGCTTCGGTCAGGCGCGGCACGATGGCCGGATCATGGCTGCCGCTCGCCGGATTGACGATCAGCCAGATTCGGGTCGGCACGGGGGATGCGGGGCTATCCATCGCCAATGGCGTTGCCACAAGCGGTCTGGCGTGGCTAGAACCTGTGTCATCGCAACAAAGAGGATCGACGATGCTGAAATGGGTTGGCGGGGCGGTTGTGCTGGTAATCGTCGCAGGGATCGCGCTCGGTTTCGCGGCCCGCTGGGAACTGGTGGGGACGCTCAATGTCCTCGACAAATTCTGGAGCGGCCCGGCCGGAACCCGGATCGCACAAGCCGTCCCCTACGGTGATGCGCCAATCCAGCGCGTCGATGTCTACGCCCCGCAAGGTCGCGCCGCCAATGCTGCGCCACTGCCCGTCATCATCTGGTTCCACGGCGGTGGCTGGAACAACGGCGGGCGTCCGCAATATGCCTTTGCCGGCCGCGCCTTTGCATCGCAGGGCTTTGTCACCGTTGTCGCCGGCTACCGTCTTGCCGACGACGGCAAATTTCCGAATTTCATGCAGGATGCAGCAGCGGCGGTGCGCTGGACCCACAGCAATATCGCGCGCTACGGCGGCGATCCCGACAATATCGTCCTCGCCGGGCATAGCGCGGGCGGTCATATCGTCGCGCTGGCGGCGCTCGACGAAAGCTGGCTCGGTGCGCTTGCGCAGTCTGGCGGCGCGATCAAGGGCGTGGTCGGCATTGCCGGTGCCTATGACTGGCTGCCCTTTGTTGCGGGCAGCAGCTCGGACAAGTATCTGGGTCATACTCGCCCGCTCAGTCGGACCCAGCCGGTCGCCTACGCGCGCGCCAACGCGCCGCCGATGCTGCTATTGTGGGGCGATGCCGATACCATCGTCTTTCGCCGCAACATCGTCGGGCTCGAACGCGCATTGTCGGCACGGGGTGCAGCGGTCTCGACCAAAATCTATCCCGGTATCGACCATAGCGAAATCGTCATGGCGCTCTCCCGTCCCTACCGCACCACCGCACCCGTACTGGCAGATGTGGCCGCCTTCGCGCGCCGCGTAACCGGTGCGCCGCTCGCGGCCAGCCTCGTCTCAGACCAGCCGCAACCGGCGGCCGACGCCCCCTAATGCCGCGCGGTCGGACAGCGGCAGGGCAAAGCGCAGGCTGACCCAGATTGCCAGCAACGCAATGCCAAACACCAGAGGCAGGGCAACGGCATCGGGCAACAGGGATGCGGCGAATGCCGCCGGGATCGCAGTCGCTGCTACCCCTGCAGCGACCACCACTGCGCGGCCCAGCATGCTGTCGACCGGGTGCAGCGATTCTATCCGCCAAAGTTGAACCATCGGCACCATTGCACTCACCACCAGCCCCAATGCCATCGCCGCGCTAACCCCGGTCAGCGCCCCATAGGCAGTGATGAACGGAGAAAGCGCGATGACCGCAGCGGCAAGCCCGGCAGCCCCGGCAGCCAGCTGGTCGCGAAAGCGGCCGACGACTTGCAGCACCGGCGTTGCAATGCCAAACACCGCCTCGGCACCGCGCGCGATAATCAGGACGACCAGTGCCGAAGCAGCAATCTGCGCTTCGCCTCCGAACAGGCTGAGCAATGGTGAATAACCGGCGGCCAGCACAGCGGCCATCGGCACGGCGATCGCCACGATCAGCCGCACGGCAAAGCC
>JANNMK010000233.1:0-11414 GCA_031397785.1 Sphingomonas sp.
TGAACGATGCGATGTCGGGCGGCATGCACCGCTTGTGGAAAGACCGTTTCGTCCGCCTGATCAATCCGCGGCGCGGCGAACGCTTCCTCGACATGGCGGGCGGCACCGGCGACATTGCCTTTCGCATCGCGAAATCGGGCGCGGCCGTGACGGTCGCCGACATTAACCCCGAAATGCTTGCCGTCGGCATGCAGCGCGCCGGGCAGCGCGGCATCGACGGTCTCGTTTGGATCGAACAGAATGCCGAGCAACTGGGCTTTCCCGACGACAGTTTCGACGGCTACACCATCGCCTTCGGCATCCGCAATGTCACCCGCATCGACGCCGCTCTGGCCGAGGCGCACCGCGTCTTGAAACCCGGCGGCCGCTTTTTCTGTCTCGAATTTTCGACCGTCGAATGGCCCGGTTTCAAGAATATCTACGATGCCTATTCGCACCATCTCGTGCCCAGGCTTGGCAAGGCGATTGCCGGCGATGAAGAAAGCTATCGCTATCTCGTCGAATCGATCCGCAAATTCCCGCCGATGAACGAATTTCGGGCGATGATCGAAACCGCAGGGTTCAGCCATACCAAGGTAGAACCGATCCTCGGCGGACTGGTCGCCATCCACTCGGGCTGGAAAATCGGGTGATGCGGCGAGCCAGAAATGCCCCTCTCCTTCAGGCGAGGGGTCGGGGTGGGGAATGTCCGGCCGGCGCCGCCCGGTTATCGATGGCCCGCTCCGCTTGTCTCTCCCCTGCCGGGACGGGGGACCGGGCATGACCCGCCCCGTCACCCATATCCTGCGCCTGCTGTCATGGGGCCGCACGCTTGCGCGTCACGGTGCGCTGCGCGGTATCGAAGACGCGCCTGCAACACCCGCGCCGGTCCGCCGTCTTGCCCGGCTCGCGCGTCTGGGCACGCGCCAGCCGCGTGAGCCCGATTATGCCAGCGCCTTTCGCGCCATCGGCCCGGCGGCGATCAAGCTCGGCCAGACGCTCGCCACCCGCCCCGATCTGATCGGGGAGGTCGGCGCGCGCAACTTGCTGTCGTTGCAGGACGCGCTGCCGCCGGTCGCCTTTGCCGACGTCCGCCCGGTGATCGAAACCGCTTTGGGCAAACCCCTCGAGGCGCTGTATTCGGCGTTCGACGAAACCCCGATCGGCTCGGCATCGGTCGCGCAAGTCTATCGCGCGACGACCATCGACGGGCGCGCCGTCGCGGTAAAGGTGCTGCGCCCGGGCGTCCGCGAAAAATTCGCGCGCGATATCGAAACCTATGAATGGGCGGCCGCCCATCTCGAGGCGATGGGCGGAGAGGCCAGCCGCCTGCGCCCGCGCCTGGTTATCGCCAATTTCAAACGCTGGACCCTGCGTGAACTCGATCTGCGGCGGGAGGCCGCATCGGCCTCCGAACTTGCCGAAGCAACCACCGCGGCCGAAGGCTATCGCATCCCCGGCATCGACTGGGACCGGACGGCAGGCACGGTGATGACGCTCGACTGGATCGACGGCATCAAGATCGCCGATCGCGCCGCACTGCTCGCTGCCGGACATGATCCGCGCCTGATTGCCGGGCGGCTGGTCAACGCCTTCCTACGCCAGGCGATTTCGGACGGCTTTTTCCACGCCGACATGCACCAGGGCAATCTGCTGATCGAAGCCGATGGCACGATCGTCGCGATCGATTTCGGCATCATGGGGCGAATCAACCGCAAGGCAAGGAGCTGGCTCGCCGAAATCCTCTACGGCCTGCTGACCGGCAATTACAAACGCGTCGCCGAAATCCATTTCGAGGCGCAATATGTGCCCGCCCATCACGACATGGCCGAATTCACCACCGCCTTGCGCGCGGTGGGTGAACCGATGCGCGGCAAACCGGTCAAGGAATTGTCGGTCGGCCAGATGCTCGACGGACTGTTCGCCATCACCCGCGATTTCGACATGCAAACCCAGCCGCATCTGCTGCTCCTGCAAAAAACGATGGTAATGGTCGAAGGGGTGGCGACCGCGCTCGATCCCGATATCAACATGTGGGAAACATCAGGGCCGTTCGTGCAGGGCTGGATCCGCGACGAGCTCGGCCCCGAAACCGCGCTTGCCGACCGGCTGATCGAAACCAGCCGGGCAATCCGCCGCCTGCCGGACCTGCTCACCCGCCTCGAAGAAGCCTATCCGCCAAAGGGCGCAGCCCCGCTACCGCCGCCGCTGCCCGATGTGCCGCTAATGTGGGAACGGCGCGGCACGGGGGCGTGGCGCTATGTGGCAACGGCAGTGTTTGGCGGGGCGGCGGGGGCTGCACTTTTGGCGTGGTTTGGGTGAGCATTCGCTCAGTCTTCGGCCCTGACCCGCTTGTTGGATTCTTTGTTCCAACATTCATTGCCTCGCTCGCTGCAGGGTTTCTATTGTCGAGTGGCACATTTGTGCTGGTCGGTATCAATGAATGGGCGACACCCTCGCAGATAACTCAAGGCTACTTCTGGAACTTAGGTTCCACAGTGTTGATTACGGTCATCGTAACGATCATTGTGATTTGGCCGTTATGTCTCATCTTCGCCGCTATCGGGTTATGGTTGGCGACACGTCCAATTTGGGCTCGAAAGTTGCGGTGGTGGGCATTTATCGGTGCACTGGGCGCTAATTCGCCGATCATTATCTCCCTGACGCATTGGCTTCGCGACCCCCAGATCGTAGCGGTCAGCATCTTTTGGGCTAGCTGCGGTGGGCTGGCAGCTACGCTTTGCCACCGTCTGCTTCGGATAGGCCGGGTCGACTGACCTTGCCTTGGTTGCACGATGCGCATAAGTCATGCGGATAAGGAGCGCATGATGAACCGGCCAGCAAAAATTGACGGCGCAAAGCGTGCCACCAATATCACCTTGTCCGAAACGCTGGTCGAGGAAGCAAAGGCGCGCGGCATCAACCTGTCGCAACTATGCGAACAGGCCATCGCTGCGCAGGTCAAGAAATTGAAGGAAGAGGAATGGCTCGCCGCCAACCGTGAGGCGCTGGACTGGTCCAACGCCTATGTCGAGAAGCATGGCTTGCCGCTTGCGAAATATCGCATGTTCTGATGGCGCGGTTCGATGTGTTTCGGACCAGTGATGGTGCTTATGTTCTCGATTGTCAGTCGGACTTCCTCGATCATCTCCAAACGCGCGTTGTCGTGCCCCTGCTTCCTCCAACGCTCGAGCCAAAGGTTGCAGATCGCCTCAACCCGACATTTGATATCGACGGTGAGACCTATGTCCTCTTTCCGCAGTTCATGGCTGCAATGGCTCAAATCGATCTGGCCGAGCGCATAACGTCCTTGTCGCGCCACGATCTCGCAATCATTGCCGCTCTCGACCTGCTATTGACCGGCTATTGATCATGGCCAGCCCCCGCATCCTGCTGATCGTCGCAGGCGGTATCGCCGCCTATAAATCGCTCGAGCTCGTCCGCCTGCTCAACCGGCAGGGGGTGGCCGTGCGCGCGGTGATGACCGCCAGTGCCGCCGAATTCGTCACGCCATTGTCGCTGGGCGTGATGACCGGCGATCATGTCTATGGCGCGATGTTCGACCTCAAGGAAGAACGCGAGATCGGCCATATCCAGCTGTCGCGTCAGGCCGACCTGATCGTCATCTGCCCGGCGACCGCCAATATCCTTGCCAAGATGGCCGCCGGCATCGCCGACGATCTCGCCACCACCATCCTCCTCGCCACCGACAAGCCGGTGCTGGCGGTGCCCGCAATGAACGTGCGCATGTGGAACCATGCCGCGACGCAGCGCAATCTTGCCACGCTCGCCGCCGATGGCATCACTATCATGCCGCCCGACGAAGGCGGCATGGCCTGCGGCGAATGGGGCCCCGGCCGCCTGCCCGAACCGCCCGATGTCGCGGCACGCATCTGCGCGATGCTCGGCCACCCTTTCGACCCCGCGCTGACCAGCGGCCGGGCGGCAGCCCCCGCCGCCCTTGCTGACCAGCCCGATTTCAGCGCGGAAAATCACCGGCCGCTGTATGGCAAACATGTGCTGGTCACCGCCGGGCCGACGCATGAACCGATCGATCCGGTGCGCTACATCGCCAATCGGTCGAGCGGCAAACAGGGGTTCGCCATCGCCGCCGCCGCCGCGCTGGCGGGCGCGAAAGTCACGCTGGTCGCGGGACCGGTCGAGCTTCCCACCCCGGCAGGCGTCATCCGCGTCGATGTCGAAACCGCGGCTGAAATGGCGGCGGCGGTCGATGCCGCGCTGCCCGCCGATGCCGCGATCATGGTCGCGGCGGTCGCGGACTGGCGCGCCGCCACCCCCGCCACCCGCAAGATCAAGAAAAGCGGTGCCGCCCCCGCCCCGCTCGAACTCGCCGAAAACCCGGATATTCTCGGCCTGCTCGCCGCCTCGCCAAACCGCCCGCGCCTGCTCGTCGGCTTTGCCGCCGAAACCGACAATGTCATCGCCCATGCGCAGGCCAAGCTCGCCCGCAAAGGCTGCGACTGGATCATCGCCAACGATGTTGCGGCGGATCCGATGGGCGGCGATGCCAACCGTGTCCATATCGTCACTGCAACCGGCGTCGACAGCTGGGACCGGCTGCCAAAGGATGCGGTGGCCCTGAAAATCATGGAGAAAATCGCCGATGCCCTCGCCTGATCCGCTTCCGGACGTGCCGATATCGGTCAAACGCCTGCCCAATTCCGGCGGGCTGCCGCTGCCCGACTATGCCAGCGATGGGGCGGCGGGGATGGATATCGTCGCCGCCGAATCGCTGATGCTCAAACCGGGCCAGCGCGCGGCGGTCGCCACCGGCATGGCCTTTGCCATCCCGGCGGGCTGGGAAATCCAGGTTCGCCCGCGCTCCGGCCTCGCGCTGAAACACGGCATCACCTGCCTCAACACGCCGGGAACCATCGACAGCGATTATCGCGGAGAGGTCAAGGTGATCCTCGCCAACCTCTCCGACGAAGCGTTCGAGGTCAAACGCGGCGACCGCATCGCGCAACTGGTGCCCGCGCAGGTGCAGCGCGCGATACTGGTCGAAGTCGACGAACTCGACGGCACGGCGCGCGGCAGCGGCGGCTTCGGCTCGACAGGGGTCTGATCGCCCCGCATCATGCTCACCGATCCTGAACTCGACCGTTACGCACGGCACATCGTCCTGCCCCACGTCGGCGCAGCCGGCCAGCTCAGGCTGAAGGCTGCGCGCATACTTGTGATCGGCGCGGGCGGCATCGGCAGCGCCGTTATCCCCGCACTAGCGGCGGCGGGCATCGGCAGCCTGCGCATCGCCGACGATGATGTGGTGACGCTGTCCAACCTGCAACGCCAGACGCTGTTCGCCACCAGCGACATCGGCCGTGCCAAGGTGGCGGTCGCCGCGACCCGGATCGCCGCGCTCAACCCGCATGTCGGGCTCGAACCGGTCGAAATCCGCGCCACCTCCGCCACCCTGCCCGCGCTGCTCGATGGCATCGACCTGGTGATCGACGGCAGCGACAATTTCGCGACCCGGCTGGCGGTGTCCGACGCTGCAACCGGGGCGCACGTCCCGCTCGTCTCTGCGGCCATCGCGCAATTCCACGGCCAGGTCGGCACGTTTCGCGGCTGGCAGCCGGACAAGCCCTGCTACCGCTGCTTTGTCGGCGATGCGCTCGATCCCGACGAGTGCGACAGCTGCGCCGAACAGGGTGTGCTCGGCGCGATGGTGGCGATGATCGGCGGGTTCGCCGCGATGGAGGCGATGCGCGCCATCATCGGCTTCGGGGAGGATGCGGCGGGCAAATTGCATATCGTCGATGGCCTCGCGCCCGGCTGGCGCACCATCCGCCTGCCCAAGGACCCGGCCTGCCGCGCCTGCGGGGATGACGCCCGCCCGTAAAGCTGCCACACTCGCCGCCAATCCGGGGGAGGACCGACCATGCAGTTACCGATTACCGCGCTGACCGCCGCCATCTGCGCGATCATGCTGCTCATCACCGCCATCGACACGGTGCGTCATCGCATCGCGGGCAAGGTCGCCTTCGGCGATGGCAGCAATGCCAAAATCATCAGCGCCAGCCGCAGCCACGGCAACCTCGCCGAACATGCCCCGCTGGCCATCATCATGATCGGCCTGCTCGAACAATCGGGGGCGCAGCATCTGGTGCTGACCGGCGTCGCCTGTCTGTTCCTGTTTGCCCGCATGATGCACATCATCGGCCTTTACGCCCCGATAAAGGACGGACCGCCGATCCCGCGCCAGATCGGCGTGATCGGCACCTGGCTCAGCTACGCCATCCTGATCGGCTGGACGCTATATGTGGTAGTCACCGTCAACGGCTAACCCCTCCCCGCTCTCCTTCACGGGAAGGGGCAGCGCGGTGGGCCTGGCGCCGTGGTCGCTCGCGGCCACACTCTAAATCCGCCGCCCCAGCACCTCCTCCACCCATTCCGGCACCAGGCGCGTCGCTGGCCCCAGCCGCGATACATCGAACAACGCGCTGCCCTTGCTCGGCTCCAGATTGAGTTCGAGCGTCGCTGCGCCCGCAGCCCGCGCCCGCCGGACTAGCCCGCCAGCGGGATAGACCGCGCCCGATGTGCCGATCGAAACGAACAGGTCGCACCGCTCGACCGCATCGTAAATCTCGCGCATGCGATACGGCGTTTCGCCGAACCACACGATGTCGGGCCGCAACGCCGCCTCACCGCACGCGCCGCACGGCGGCCGGTCGATCAATGGGCCGCGCCACCCCTGTCGCGCATCGCACGCCACGCACCACGCCGACAGATGCTGTCCGTGCATATGGACCAGGCGTTGTCTGCCTTCCCCCAGCGTAACCGCTGGCGGTTGTCTGCCTTCCCCCAGCGTAACTGCTGGCGGTTGCTCTCCTTCCCCCAGCGTAGACGCTGGCGGTTGCGCGCCCGCCCGCTCGTGCAGATCATCGACATTCTGGGTGACGATGAGGAGATCATGGCCATCGTCGCGCGGCCATAGCGCGTCGAGCCGCGCCAGCGCGTGATGCGCGGCATTGGGTTCCACTTCCTGGATGCGCGCGCGGCGCATGTCATGGAACCGCAGCACCAGTTCCGGGTCGCGGGCAAATCCCTGCGGGGTCGCGACATCCTCGACCCGGTGCCGTTCCCAAATGCCGCCTGCCGAACGGAACGTGTCGATGCCGCTCTCCGCGCTGATGCCCGCGCCGGTCAATATGACGATCCGTCTGGTCTGCTTCATGCGCGCCATTTATCCCTGGCCGGGGGCGCCGGGCAATGCGGCTGGCATCAGTCCGCCGACCACCCGGTCGATCGTCGCATCGTCGGCGCGCACCTGCCCGTCGAGGATCAGCATTGCCAGCCCATGCACCAGCCCCCAGGCGCGCAGCGCCAGATCGCGCTGCTGCTCGGGCGATGCATCGTCCGGCAACACCGCCGCCACCGACCGGCGCAGTCCCTGCATCGCCAGATGCGCGGCGTCGACCGGTCCCGCCAGCACGTCGCCCGGCGGCACCGCTTTCCAGATCAGGCGAAACGCTTGCGGGTGGGCGATGGCAAACCGCACATAGGCCGCGCCTGTCGCGCAGAACGCCTGCACCGGCCCGGCGCTGGCGGGTATCGCATCGGCCGCCGCCTGCTGGTCGTGCCCCATCCGGTCGAGCGCGGCGAGCGCCAGCGCGCCAAGCAGCGCCTCCTTGTCGGGAAAATGGCGGTATACCGCCGTCGCACTGACCCCGACGGCGCGGGCCAGCGCCCGCAACGACAGGTCCTCGACCGGCGCGGCATCCAGCGCCGCCATCCCCGCCGCGATCAGCGACATCCGCAAATCGCCATGATGATAGCCGCGCGGGGCAGCCACCGGTTTAATGTTGACACTGTTAGCTTCGCTTGCCATGTTATCAACGTAAACATTGGCGAGTCGAGGAGCAAGCCCCGTGGCAACCAGAGCAGCAACCCCGCCCCGGCCCGAACGGCCCCGCACCGTCGAAGCCGCCATCCGTTCGGTGGTCGGCAGCGGCCTCGCCGCGCTCGCCGGCTATAATCGCAAACGCATGGCCGCGCCTGCCGGCGATCATCCCTATCTGTCCGGCGTCCACCGCCCGATGGCGTCGGAACTGACGCTCGAACAGCTCGCCGTCACCGGCACCATCCCCGCCGAACTCTCCGGCCGGTATCTGCGCAATGGCCCCAATCCGGCGATTGCGCCAAATCCGGCCAGCTATCACTGGTTCACCGGCGCAGGCATGGTGCACGGCCTCGCCATCGAAAACGGCCAGGCGCTATGGTATCGCAACCGCTGGGTGCGCGGCAGCGAAGCCTGCAAGGCGCTGGGTGAGGGGCTGCCCCCCGGCGATCGGCGCACCGGGTTCGATGCCCCCAACACCAATGTCGTCGGCATCGCCGGGCGGACCTGGGCGATCGTCGAGGCTGGCGGCAACCCCGTCGAACTGTCGCACACGCTCGATACGCTGGCCCATGATAAATTCGATGCGACACTGGCCAACAGCTATTCTGCGCACCCCCATCTCTGCCCGCAGACCGGCGAACGCCACGCCATCTGCTATCAGGGCGATGTGATGGACAAAGTGTGGCACACCGTGCTCGATGCCGACGGCCATGTGGTGCGCGAAGCAGCGATTGCCGTCCAGCACGGGCCGAGCATCCATGATTGCGCGATCACGCCGGATCATGTGCTGGTGTTCGACCTTCCCGTCACCTTTTCGATGGGCAAGCTCATCGCGGGCTACAGCTTCCCCTATCAGTGGAACCCGGCGCACAGGGCGCGGGTCGGCGTGCTGGGCCGGGACGCGCCGGGCGACACCATCATCTGGTGCGATGTCGAACCCTGCTATGTGTTCCATCCCGCCAATGCCTTTGTCGCGGCCGACGGAACGATCATCGTCGATGTCGTCACCCATGACCGCATGTTCGCCCGCTCCACCTACGGGCCGGACAGCGAGCATAGCCAGTTCGAACGCTGGACCATCGACACCTCCGCCCGCTCCGTGGCGCGCAAGGTGATCGACGCCCGCCCGCAGGAATTCCCGCGCTACGACGAACGGCTGACCGGCCAGGCGTATCGCTATGTCGTGACGCTCGCTCTGCCCGAACGCGACACCAACCATATGACGATCGGCGACAGCCGCCTCTATCGCCACGACCTCGTCGAAGGCAGCACGCAAACCCACGATTTCGGTCCCGGCAAGGCACCGGGCGAATTCGTCTTCGTGCCCCGCACCAGCGGCGCATCGGGCGCGGTCGGGGGCGAAACCGACGGCTGGTACATGGGTCTCGTCGTCGACGCCGACGCCGACACCACCGACCTTGTCCTGCTCGACGCCAGCGCCTTCACCGCGCCGCCCGTCGCCACCATCCACCTCCCCCACCGCATCCCGCCGGGCTTCCACGGCAACTGGGTGGCCGATTGATCAATAACGGCCCCTCTCCTTCAGGGGAGGCGTCGGGGTGGGGCGCATCCCCTCTTCCCACTCCCCCCGCCCCTCGCTAGACCCCCGCCCATGACGAGCATCGGCATCATCGGCAGCGCAGGGCGCATGGGCAGCGCGCTCGCCGCGGCAATCGCCGAAGCAGGCCACATCCACGCCGGCGGCATCGACCGCGATGGCGACATGTCAGCACTCGCCGCCGCATCTGATGCCCTCCTCGATTTCTCCGCGCCCGATGCGCTCGAAGCCACACTCGATGCCGCCGTCGCCGCCCGCACCCCGCTGGTCGTCGGCACCACCGGCCTTGCCGAACGCCACCACTGGCTGATCGACGAGGCCGCACAGGCCATTCCCGTTGTGCAGACCGGCAACACCTCATTGGGCATCACCATGCTCGCGCATCTGGTGCGCCAGGCGGCGGCACGGCTCGGGCCGGACTGGGACATCGAAATCGTCGAACTGCACCACCGGCACAAGGTCGATGCCCCCAGCGGAACCGCGCTGCTGCTCGGCGCGGCTGCGGCGCAGGCACGCGGCATCGATCTTGCCGCTCACAGCAACACCGGGCGCCACGGTCCCACCGGCCCGCGCACTCCCGGCAGCATCGGCTTTGCCAGCTTGCGCGGCGGCTCGGCAGCGGGCGATCATGATGTGATCCTCGCTACAGAAGGCGAACGCCTCACCCTCTCGCACCGCGCCTAAGACCGCATGATCTTCGCGCGCGGCGCGATCAAAGCGGCGCTGTGGCTGTCCGGACAAGCGCCGGGCCGTTATACGATGGACGATGTGCTGGGGCTGACATGATGGTCCGGCAGCATGATGATCTTCCGGGGGGAACCAGGCCATGACATTCGACGCCGCGCAGGCCACCGCCGCCACTATCGACGGGTTGGGAGCAGAGGCGCTGGCCAAGGCCGCGGCCTATACCGCTGGCAGCCACTGGCTGCTGTTCTGGGGCCTGCTGGTCAGCGCCGCGATCAGCTGGCTCGCCGTGCGGGTGCGCCTCGCCGATCGGGTGTCGGCGGCGCTGGCAAAACGCGGCTGGGCGGTCAGGACATGGGCGGTGTGCGCCGCCTTCCTGCTGTTTTCCGCTATCGTCGGCCTGCCGTGGAGCGTCTATGAAGAATGGGGCCGCGAAACCGCTTATGGCCGCACCGATCAGCCGATCGCCGATTTCCTCATGCAGGACGCGATCGGCATCGGCCTTTCCACGCTGTTCGGCGCGCTGTTCTTCCTCGGTATCTACGCGCTGATCCGCCGCACCGGCCGCCGCTGGTGGCTATGGTCGGGCGGACTCGCCGCCGCTTCGATCACCGCGCTGCTCATCCTCTCGCCGATCGTCGTCGAACCCCTGTTCAACGACTATAAACCGGTCCCCGCCGGTCCCGTGCGCACTGCACTGCTCGGCATGGCGGACCAGGCGGGCATCCCGCACGACCGTATTTTCGTCTATGATGGTTCGCGCCAGTCGAACAATTTCACCGCCAATGTCTCGGGCGTCTTCGGCTCGGCGCGCATCGCCATTTCGGACGTCGCGCTGGGCGAAGCCAGCCTCGATGAGGTCAAGGCCGTCACCGGTCATGAGATCGGCCATTATGTGCTTGGCCATATCTGGCGCTCGGTCGCGGTATTTTCGCTGCTTGCCATCATCCTGTTCTTCCTCGCCGACCGATTGTTCCCGGCCGTCGCGCGGGCCTTTGGCAGCAGCGCCCAGATCGGCGATCCGGTCGGCTTTCCGGTGCTGATCTTCATCGTCGGCCTGCTCGGCCTGTTCGCGCTGCCGGTGACCAACGGCCTCACCCGGCTCGGTGAAAGCGAGGCTGACGCCTATTCGCTACGCACCGCCAATCTGCCCGATGCGCTGGCCGGCGCGCTGGTCAAGACCGCCGAATATCGCGATCCCCGCCCCCATCCGGTGCAGGAATTGCTGTTCTACACCCACCCGTCCGTCGAACGGCGGGTGCGCAGCGCGATGGATTGGAAGGCGGCGCACACCCCGGCCGCCAGCAATCCGGCCGGCCCCATCATGGA
>JANNMK010000260.1:0-4132 GCA_031397785.1 Sphingomonas sp.
GAACGGCATTTCACGCGCCATGCCCATTGCCCCGAACGCCTGCATGGCATTGTCGATAACCTCTCCCGCCATTTCGATGGCGAACACCTTGAGCATCGAGATTTCGCGGCGGACATCGCGGCCGTGATCGAGTTTCCAGGCGGTGTCATAGGCCATCAGGCGCGCAGCATGGATTTTGGTGGCAGCATCGGCAACCCACCACTGGATGCTCTGCCGCTGCGACAGTTTTTCGCCGAAAGTGACGCGTTGCGGCGCATAGTCGGTGAGCATGTCGAGAGCGCGCTGGGCCGCGCCGATACACCACGCCGCCATTTCCATGCGCCGCGTGCCAAGCCGCAGCTGCATCGGCGCGAAACCGTCGCCTTCGCTGCCGAGCAATTTCCACCCTTCGACCCGGCAATCGTCGAGCGCCACTTCGTAAGTATATTCGCCGCCGAGCATCGGGATGCGGCGCAAGACGCTGAAGCCGGGGGCATTTCTATCGACCAGAAACGCACTCATCCCGCCGCGCGAACCTTTGGCGGGATCGGTAATCGCCATTAGGATGGTGAAGTCGCACTCATCGGCGCGGGTGATCCAGATTTTGCGGCCGTTGATGATCCAGTCGCCGCTGCCGTCTTCGGCGCGGACCGCACGGGTTTTCATCGCCGACGGGTCCGAGCCTGCGCCGGGTTCGGAAATGCCGATGGCGGAGATGGTTTCCCCACGCGCGTAGGGCGCGAGATACGCCTGTTTCTGGGCATCATTGGCGGTTGCGGCGAGCATTCGCAGATTGGGGCTGTCGGGCGGCAGCGTGTATTTGGCGATTGTCCCACCCAGCGCCTCGTTGACGGCAACCAGCGCGACATACGGCAGGCCAAGACCGCCGACCTCGACTGGGGCATCGAGGCTCCACAGGCCCATGTCCTTTGACACCGCATCGAGAGCGGCGCGTTCCTGCCTGGTCAATTCAGGATCGTCCCCGGCGCATTCCCTGGCGAGGACGGCCGGTTCCAGCGGCACAAGATGATCGCGCACGAAGCGTTGCACCAGATCGGCAAGCATGCGGTGATCGTCTTCGAGCTCGAAATGCATCGTATCGGCCTTAGCTGTCCAGCCATCCGAATGCCGCGATCGAGCCGGGCTGTCGAGTCGCATGTCACTGTCACCGGTTCGCCATCGAAATGTAACCGGAACGCCGCCGTTTTGACCGGCTGACCGTAACAATCGCCACCTATCGGCGCGGCAAGGACGCAAAGCACAAAGCCGCGTCTGTCGCCGACCAAAACCGATAAAGGGGCTTTTGACCATGAAACGTACCATATTGCTCGCACTGGCGGGTACCGCACTGACTGCCGTGCCTGCCGTCGCGCAGGATGCCGCCATATTGCCGGCTGACGAGATGGCAGGAGACGATGGCAGCAGCGATATCGTGGTGTTCGGTCGCGGCGAAACCCGGCAGGTTCAGGAACTGGGCGGCGAAGATGTCCGCATTCTGGCGCCCGGAACAAGTCCGTTGAAAGCCATCGAAAAGCTGCCCGGAGTCAATTTCCAGTCGGCCGACGCGTTCGGCAATTATGAATGGTCACAGCGCGTGTCCATTCGCAGCTTCAACCAGAACCAGCTCGGCTTTACCTTCGACGGGGTGCCGCTGGGCGATGGCAGTTATGGCAACAACAACGGCCTGCACGTGTCCCGCGCCGTGATTTCAGAGAATGTCGGCAGTGTGCGGGTGTCGCAAGGCGCCGGATCGATTGGCACCCAGGCCACCAATAATCTTGGCGGCACGATTGAGACATTCTCGTCGCAGCCGCTCGGCCGCTACGGTTTGCAGGTCAATGGCACCTATGGCAGCGATGAGACGTTTCGCGGCTATGTTCGCGCCGATTTCGGCAGCGAAGGCGGGGCAGCGGGCTATGTCTCGGCGCTTTATGGCGACACGGATAAATGGAAGGGCTTTGGCGTGCAGCAGCAGCGCCAGGTCAATGCCCGTTTCAATGCGCCATTGGGGGGCGTCACCTTCGATGCATGGTATAGCTTTTCGCGCCGCAACGAGCAGGATTATCAGGATCTCTCGCTCGACCAGATCGCCCGGCTCGGCCTCGACAACGACAATATCTCGGACGATTATGCGCTGGCCGTGCTGATCGCCGATGTGGCCGCCAATCGCGGCGATACCGGGACAGCGCGGACCAATCCGTCGGCGGGCACCGTCTATCCGGCACCCTATACCACGGTCGACGACGTCTATTTCGATGCGTCGGGCATCCGCCGCGACCACCTCGCCTATGTCGGCCTGTCGGGCGATGTCGGCGCGGACGGCAATTTTCTGGTGCGCGGCTATTATCATGACAACAAGGGTCAGGGCCTGTGGGGCACCCCCTATGTCGGCAGCCCCAACGGCGTGCCGATTTCCGTTCGCACCACCGAATATGACATCGACCGCAAGGGCGTGTTCGCATCGGCCACCATCCCGGTGTCGATCATGGAGCTGACGATCGGCGGCTGGTATGAACGCACCGATTTCGAACAGGCGCGCCGTTTCTATGCGCTGACCAGCCGCACCGAGCCGGGTCGCAGCTTTACCGAATTCCAGCGCAATCCGTTTTTCACCCAGTGGAATTACGAGTTCGAGACCGAGACGCTGCAATATCATGTGCAGGACAAGATCGACCTTGGTGCGCTGACGGTAAATATTGGCTGGAAGGGCTATCGCGTCACCAACGACGCAACGCCGATCGTTGCGGGCAACCTCGCTTCGGGCTCGATCAAGGTCGAGGACTGGTTCCAGCCGCATGTCGGCTTTGCCTATGAGCTGGGCGACAGCGCCGAATTGTTCGGTGGGTTTACTCAGGTGACGCGGGCCTTTGTCTCGTCGAGCACCAGCGGGCCGTTTGCGACGACGCAGGCGGGGTTCAATGCGATCCGTGACACGCTGAAGCCCGAAACGTCCGACACATATGAGTTCGGATTGCGCTACAATTCGTCGGTCTTCAACGGTGTGGTTGCGGCTTATTACGTCGATTTCAGCAATCGCCTGCTGGGTCTTGCCACCGGTGCCGGCATCATCGGCAACCCGGCAGTGCTCCAGAATGTCGGCGCAGTGCGATCCTATGGCTTTGAGGCAGGGGGCGAGATCCGGTTCGGCGACGGGTTCAGCGCCTATGTCGCTTATGCCTATAATGATGCGACCTATCGCGACGATGTCGTCAACGCCGCAGGTGCGCTTGTCGCCGCGACGGCAGGCAAGCGGGTGGTCGACAGCCCCGAACATACGCTGCGCGGCGAGCTGGCCTATGATAATGGTCCGGTGTTCGGACGCGTCGGCGCGAATTACATGTCGGAGCGGTTTTTCAATTTCGAGAATGACCGGTCGGTCGATAGCCGCGTGGTGGTCGATGCCACCATCGGTTACCGTTTTACCGACACAATCGAACTGCAAGTGAACGCGACCAACCTGTTCGATGAGGATTATGTCGGCACCATAGGATCGAACGGGTTCGGCAATCGCGGCGACAACCAGACGTTGCTCGCGGGCGCTCCGCAGCAATTTTTCGCGACGCTCAAGGTCGGCTTCTGATGCCGCCTGTCGACCGGCGGGCGATGTTGGCGGGGGCGGCTGCAACGGCCGCCCTCGCTGCGTTTCCGGGGCATGCAAGCGCACAGGCCGAAACTGCACTGACCCGCATCGCTTTTGGATCATGCGCCCGGCAGGACAAGGACCAGCCGATCTGGGACCGGGTCAAGGCATGGACCCCTGACCTGTTCGTTTTCCTTGGCGATAATATCTATGGCGACACCGAGGATATGGCGGTGATGCGGGCCAAATATGGCCAGCTCGCCGCCAAGCCGGGGTTTCGCGAACTACGCCGCACCACGCCGATGATCGCGACGTGGGACGACCATGATTTTGGCGTCAACGACGGTGGCAGCGAATATCCGATGAAGGCGCAAAGCCGGGAGATATTCCTCGATTTCTGGGGCGTGCCCGCCGATCATCCGCGCCGCAGCCATGCCGGGATCTACGGGGCCTATTATTTCGGCCCGCCCGGCCGCCGGGTGCAGATAATCCTGCCCGATAACCGGACATTCCGCACACCGCTGCTCGGCTATAGCGTCGAACCGGCCGACAAGGGGCAATATCTCGTCAATG
>JANNMK010000264.1:0-19275 GCA_031397785.1 Sphingomonas sp.
GTCGATCAGGCTGTTGGAGCCGAGGCGGTTTGCGCCATGCACCGAAACGCACGCCGCCTCCCCCACCGCGAACAGACCGGGGACGATGGTTTCGGGGTTGCCGTCCCTAACCGTCATCACTTCACCCCAGTAATTGCAGGGGATTCCGCCCATATTATAATGGACGGTCGGGGTGACGGGCAGCGGCTGGCGGGTGAGGTCGACCCCTGCGAAAATCTTGCCGCTTTCGGTGATGCCGGGCAGGCGTTCGGCCAGCACCTTGGGGTCAATATGGTCGAGGTGGAGGTAGATGTGGTCGCCATCCGGCCCGACGCCGCGCCCTTCGCGCATTTCGAGCGCCATCGAGCGCGAGACGACATCGCGGCTGGCGAGATCCTTGGCGCTGGGGGCATAGCGTTCCATGAACCGCTCGCCTTCGGAGTTGGTGAGATAGCCGCCCTCACCGCGCGCGCCTTCGGTGATCAGCACGCCTGCGCCATAGATACCGGTCGGGTGGAACTGCACGAATTCCATATCCTGCAGCGGCAGCCCGGCGCGCAGCACCATGCCGCCGCCGTCGCCGGTGCAGGTGTGGGCACTGGTCGCGGTATAATAGCAGCGGCCATAGCCGCCGGTCGCCAGCACCACGGCCTGCGACTTGAAACGGTGGATGCTGCCATCTTCCATGCACATGGCGATGACGCCGCGGCACTCGCCATCGACCATGATGAGGTCAAGCGCGAAATATTCGATGAAGAAATCGGCAGCGTATTTCAGGCTCTGCTGATAGAGCGCGTGCAGGATCGCATGACCGGTGCGGTCGGCGGCGGCGGCGGTGCGCTGCACCGGCGGCCCCGCGCCCATATTCTGCATATGCCCGCCGAACGGCCGCTGGTAGATGGTGCCATCCTCGTTGCGCGAGAACGGCACGCCGGCATGTTCAAGTTCATAGACCGCCTGCGGTGCTTCACGGACCAGATATTCGATCGCATCCTGATCGCCCAGCCAGTCCGATCCCTTGACCGTATCATACATGTGCCACGACCAGTGATCGGGGCTGTTGTTGCCGAGGCTGGCGGCGATGCCGCCCTGCGCCGCGACAGTGTGGCTGCGGGTCGGAAACACCTTTGTTATGCAGGCAGTTTTAAGGCCCGCCTCGGCGCTGCCCATGGTGGCGCGCAGGCCCGATCCGCCCGCGCCAACGACGACCGTGTCATAGACATGGTCGATGATCTTGTAGGCCGGCCGTGCAACGGCGGGGTCACTGAGGGACATTGGCGACGGCTCCGAAGGCGATCTTGGCGATGCAGAACAGAGCGAAAATCATTCCGCCCCACGAAAAAAAGGTCAGCGCGACCAGGGCCATCAGCTTGGTCGCTTCGGCGTGGACATAGTCTTCGACCAGCACGGTAAGCCCGAGCCGGAGATGAGTGAACACGCTGACGACCAGCAAGGCCAGCGGCGCGGCAGCGAAAGGCGAGCCGAGCCAGCGTTGCAGCGCATCATAGCTCGACAGGTCGCTGGTGATCAGGCTGACCAGCAGCCAGGTCAGCAGCGTGAGGTTGGCAATGGCGGTGATCCGCTGCGTCATCCAGTGATGCGTGCCACTCTTCGACGAGCCGAGACCGCGCACCTGACCAAGATTGGTTCCCGATCCCATGTCAGATGCTCCCCATCAATAGATACACCCACACAGCAGCGGTCAGCAGCAGCGGCACGATCGCGACGACAATCGACCATAGCCGGTTGGAGGTCAGCTCATAGCCGGCGCCGGTATCCAGCATCAGGTGGCGGATGCCCGATGCAGCATGCTGGAAAAATGCCCAGGTCAGCCCGACGAGCACGGCGCGGCCGACCCAGTTCTGCCAGCTCAGCACCGTCGCGTCCGGCGCTTGCCAGACCGTGCCGATAAAGGTGGCATAGGCCTCGGCCCCGGAAGCGGCCGCGCCGAGCCACCATAGCAACAGCAGGGTACCGGCCAGCGCAAGACCGTCACCAGTGATCCGGTGAAGGATCGACACCAGCATGTGCGGACCCCATTTATAGACCTGCAGATGCGGCGAAAGCGGTCGGTTGCCGGATTTGGCGGTGCCAGTATCAGCCATGAAAGCGGCTTGTCCCTTGTTGAATGCTACGGAACGATGGTCCGTCGAAGCGGCCAGACCGCCCGATGTGCTCAGGCGACACGCTTTACCGCCTTGGCCGGGCTATGCAACCGTCGGCACCACGGCAATATGGCCCTAAGACCATGACTTGCTGCAATCAGTCCTTGCGTTTGGCGTAAAGCAGCGCAGCGATCAGCGCCGCAGAACCTACTCCCACGCCCACGCCGATCCCGGCGGCGGTTTTCCAACCGGGGCGGCTACGCGCATTGGCGCTGGCTTCGAGCGCCTTGGCGCGCCGTGCCGCGCGCAGCACTTCATTCTCGCCCGCTATGGCATCGTCGTCCAGCATGTCGTCACCCGGCGGCTGGTCGGCAGGCCCCGGCACGGCATCGGCCTTGACGGGGGCCGAGCCAGTGGCAGGGGCCGGAGCGGCCTGGTGCGGAGGGGCGGGGGGTGTCTTGTCGGTCATGGCAATTCCAATCGGGGGGCATCAGTCTATGGGGTCGCTGCCAGCGCTTCACTGACGGATACATAGGAAAGGCCGAGCGCCTGCGCCACCGGTTCGCAGGTGATTTTTCCGTTCCACACATTGAGGCCATCGGCCAGATGCGGGTCGGCCTTTAGCGCCCCCTGCCAGCCGAGATCGGCGATCCGCAGGGCGTGGGGCAGCGTGACATTGTTGAGCGCATAGGTGCTCGTGCGCGCCACCGCGCCGGGCATGTTGGCGACGCAATAATGGACGATCCCATCGACGACATAAGTGGGTTCGCTGTGCGTGGTCGCGTGGCTGGTTTCAAAGCAGCCGCCCTGGTCGATCGCGACATCGACCAGCACCGATCCCGGCTGCATTGTCGACAGCATGGCGCGGGTGACGAGGTGCGGCGCGGCGGCACCTGGGATCAGCACCGCACCGATCACCAGATCGGCCTCGGCCACGCATTGCGCCAGATTGGCCTTGTTGGAAAAGCGCGTCTTGGCCCGGCTTTCGAAATGGATACCCAGCCGTTCGAGCACTTCGGGGTCGCGATCGAGGATGGTGACATCGCCGCCCAGCCCGACCGCCATCTGCGCTGCGTTAAAGCCGACGACCCCGCCGCCGATCACGCACACCTTGCCCGGGGCGACACCCGGAACTCCGCCGAGCAGCACGCCGCGCCCGCCGTGCGCCTTTTCCAGCGCGGTCGCACCGGCCTGGATGGCCATGCGTCCGGCGACCTGGCTCATCGGCTTCAAAAGCGGCAATCCGCCTTGCCGCCCGGTGACCGTTTCATAGGCGATGCCGACCACGCCCGATTTCATCAGATCGGCGGTCTGTTCGGGATCGGGCGCGAGATGGAGATAGGTATAGAGGATTTGCCCGGCGCGCAGCATCGCCCGTTCGACAGCTTGCGGTTCCTTGACCTTGACGATCATTTCGGCGGTGGCAAATACCATGCTGGCATCGTCGACGACTTCGGCCCCGGCGCTGCGATAATGGTCGTCGCTGGCGCCGATCCCCTGCCCTGCGCCGGTTTCGACCAGCACCCGATGGCCGTGCGCTGTCAGTTCGCGTGCGCTTTCCGGCGTCAGGCCGACGCGATATTCGTGGTTCTTGATTTCGCGCGGACAGCCGATGATCATGGTGGCGGGCTCCTGCCATTGAGCGGTAATGTGTGAAATAATATTTCGCAGGCCAAAGCGAAAGATGCCGTGCGCGTCAACTCGCATCGGACAGCAAAAGTCTGACTAACAGGCTGTTAACCGGACGCAGGCTATGCCCGGGCAACCAAGATTTTCCCCATGTCGCAAGGACCGACAATTCCATGCCAGCCGCCGCTGCCCCGACCATCGCCTTTTCCGACGTGCCGCCGGTTGCGGTCGCCAGCAAGCTTGGCATATTCGATGCCGACGGCACCCTGTCGGATCGCTGTCGCCGGGTCGCCCGCATATTCGCAGGCCATGAAGACACGCTGATCCGCGCCTTTTGGGACACATATAATCTGCGCGCGCCCAAAGGCATGCAGATAGCGGGCGATGCACTGGAACAGAATATCCGCGACGGCCATGGCTATATCCATGCCAAGTTCGACCGTCCGCGCGACCAGGACTGGGGCACGATATGCTGCCTGTTTGCCTGGCGGGCGATCAGCTCGGGGCTGGATATCGGCACCGTCATTGCCTGTCTCACCTCGTCCAATGCTGCTGGCGTGCAATTGATGCTCGATGCCGCACACGACGAGCCTGCGGCTCTCGCCGAGCAGTTGCAGACGATCATGCATATGTCGTCGTTCGAGGCGGACATCCTGCACAGCTACAAACAGGCGCTCGACGGATTTGTGATGCGCCGCGAGCGCGTCGAGCTGGCCACCCAGTTCGAGACGACCATCGCGCACGACATGCTGGGCGCTTCGGCGGTTGGCGCGCAACTCGGCGGGCAGACCAGCGCGGCGGCGATTGCTGCACGCGGCATGCTGGGCAAGGCATCCGAGGTTGCCGCCGCCGCCGAACAATCGGCGCTGGCGATGCGAGAGGCCGCCCGAACCGCCGCCGGGCTGATCCGCGCCATCGACACAACCCGTCAGGAGGTTGAGAACGCCGCCGCGATCGCCGACCGCGCTTCGGAACAGGCCAGCGAGGCGCTCGACATTTCGGTTGCGCTGTCGGGCCATGCCGAAACCATCGAATCGATCCTGGGGCTGATCCGCGATGTCGCTGGCCAGACCAATTTGCTGGCGCTCAATGCCACCATCGAGGCGGCGCGCGCTGGCGATGCCGGACGCGGCTTTGCCGTGGTCGCTCAGGAGGTCAAGAGCCTGGCCAACCAGACCGCGCGCGCGACCGACGATATCGCCGCCAAGATCAGCGCGATCCAGTCCGCCACCCGGACCACCGTTTCGGCCAACAGCTCGATCCGCGAGACGGTTGAAGAGGTAAAGGCGTTCGCCGGGCGCATCCGCGATTCGATGGACATGCAGGCGCGCACCGTCACCACCATCACTGCTGCAGTCGATGAAACGGCGCTCGCAGCGGATTCGATGTCGGGCACCATCGCTGCAATCCGCGAAGACACCGACCGCGTGGTCAATGAAATCGTCGCGCTCGATTCCGGCTTCGCCAGCATCAACGACAGTTTTGCCGCACTGGCCAAATCCGCCAGCGAATTTACCCGCAAGGTGGCGTGAGCCGTTCCACACCATCGTCATTGCGAGCGCAGCAAAGCAATCCAGGGCAGTGGCAAGCCGCTCTGAATTGCTTCGATAAGCTCGCAATGACGTTTGGCCAGTTGGATTAGCGTCAGACAGCGGCTACCTCCGCAGCATGACCACCCACATTCTTCTGACCGGTGCATCGCGCGGTATCGGCGCGGCTATCGCGCAGGTCCTCGACCGTCCCGACGTTTCGCTGATTGCCCTCTCGAGCGCCGATGGCGATCTGGCCGATCCCGCCATGCCCGGCCAGGTCTGGAGCGCTGCGCTCGACCGGCTCGATGGCCGCATCGATGTGCTGATCAACAACGCCGGTGTGTTCGAAGCCAGCCCGATCGATGCCGACGATGCGGCATGGTCCACCCGCTGGGCGCGGACCATGCAGATCAATCTGACCGCCAGCGCCGAACTGTGCCGACGCGCGGTGCTGCACTGGCAGGCGCGGCAATCCGGCGGGCGCATCGTCAACATCGCCAGCCGCGCCGCGCACCGTGGCGACAGCCCCGACCACTGGCATTATGCGGCGTCGAAAGCGGGCATGGTAGCGATGACCAAGACCATCGCCCGGGGATATGCGCGCGCGACAATGTGCTGGCCTTTGCAATCTGCCCGGGCTTCACCATGACCGGCATGGCGGAGGACTATCTTGATAGCCGCGGCGGCGAAAAGCTGCTCGCCGATATTCCCCTGGGACGAGTGGCCATGCCGGAGGAGGTCGCTGAAATCGCGCGCTGGTGCGCGCTCGATGCGCCGCCGTCTATGACCGGCGCGGTGCTCGATGTGAACGGAGCAAGCTATGTCCGGTGAAGAGCGTCGCCCTTCGTTCTGGTCGTCATTGTGAGCATCGCGAAGCAATCCAGAGTAGCGCTGCACAACACTGGATTGCTTCGCTGCGCTCGCAATGACGACGCTGATGGTGGGTTGCGCACCGGTTTCCACCGCCATGTCGGTCGCCGATGCGCGCGCGCAGGGCGCGGCACTCGCCGCCGCATGCGAGGGACGCGATGGGTGGAGCGACGCTGCGCCACCGGCGCGGATATTCGGCAACACTTATTATGTCGGCACCTGCGGCATATCGGTGTTGCTGCTGACCTCGCCAGAGGGGCATGTGCTGATCGACGGTGCGACCGCAGAGGCAGTGCCCTCGATCCTCGCCAATATCCGCAGCCTTGGTTTTGATCCGGCGGACATCAAGCTGATCGTCGGCAGCCACGAACATCTCGACCATATGGGCGGTTTCGCCGCGCTGAAGGCGGCGACCGGCGCCAATGTCGTGGTGCGCGAACCGGCGCGGGCGGTGATCGAGAGCGGCCGCACCGACCCCGCCGATCCGCAAGCCGGGCTGCTTGCCGACATGGTCCCGGTCGCTGCGGAGCGCACCGTAGCCGATGGCGAGGTGCTGACCTTCGGCCCGCTGGCGCTGACCGCCGTCGCCACGCCGGGCCATACCGATGGCGGGACGAGCTGGAACTGGCGGAGCTGCGAAGGGCCGAATTGTGCAAGTTTCGCCTATGTCGACAGCCTGACCGCGGTGTCCGCCGACGGCTATCGCTTTACCGACCATCCCGAACGTGTCGCGCCGTTTCGCGCGACATTCACCCGGGTCGGGCGGATGCCGTGCGATATCCTCGCTACGCCGCATCCGGGCGCGTCCAATCTGTTCCAGCGACTGTCGGGCAGCGAACCACTGATCGACCGCGACGCTTGTCGTCGGCTGGTCCATGCGATGCGCGCCCGGCTGGATGCTCGGCTGTCCGAAGAGGCCCGCCCGTGACTCAAAGCTGGCTGGTTACCCTGCCCTGCAATCGCGCGCAGGCCGAGGCGCTCACCGGGGATCATCCGGCGCTGGCCGGGCTCAGCCCGCTGCCCGTGCTGGTGGCGAGCGAGGAGGATGAAGCGGCCGACCGCTGGCGGATCGATGCCTATTTCGACGGACGGCCACCCAGATCCGCGGTGCAGACCATCGGGCGGGCGCTGGGTATCCGCGCCGACCGGCTCCCCAAGGCCGCGCCGCTCGCCGATGCCGACTGGGTGACGTTGAGCCAGCAGGGGCTGGAGCCCGTCCGCGCCGGGCGATTTTATGTGCACACCGCCAATGACGCGCCCGATGCTGCGCCGGGGCTGGTCAATTTCCGCATCGATGCGGGGCAGGCGTTCGGCACCGGCCATCACGCCACCACCGCCGGATGCCTTGCCGCGATCGACACGCTGAAGCGGCGGGGGCGGCGCTATGCCAACATCGCCGATATCGGCACCGGGACCGGCCTGCTCGCCTTTGCCGCGATGCATTTATGGCCCCGCGCCTTTGCCGTCGCCAGCGATATCGACCCGGTCAGCGTGCGGGTGACGATCGAAAATGCCGCGGCCAATGCCGTGCCGGTGGGCACGCGCGCTGGCGAATTGATGGTGGTCGAGGCCGACGGCACCCGCCACCCGCTGATCATGGCGTCGGCACCCTTTGATCTGGTGATCGCCAATATCCTGGCAGGCCCGCTGATCGCGCTCGCGCCCGCGCTCGGCGCAATCACCGCGCCGGGCGGCACTCTGGTGCTGGCAGGGCTGCTCGCCAGCCAGCGCCGAACGGTGCAGCGCGCTTACAACCGCGCCGGGTTCCGGCTCGACAGCATCGGCGGCGGCGAATGGAGCGTGCTGACCCTGACCCGGCGACACCGCCATGGCTGGCGACGCCCGCTGCGCAGCAGTGGCAGCGCGGGTCAGCCGCCTGGCGATTTTGGCAGCTGGTAGCGGTCAGGCTTTCTGCCTGACATAGGCCTGCGTGCCACGCGTGATCACCGCATCGCCCGGCAGTATCTCGGCAATCGCGATATCGGGCAATGTTTCCAGCCGCGCATAGAGCGGCGCGAAATCGGTTTCGAGCGTGGTGCGCAGCAATTGCTCGTAACTGTCGATAACGAAATAATTCTGCTGGAAATCATCGATGCGATAATCGGTGCGCATCATCCGTTCGAGGTCGAAACCCAGCCGATTGGGGCTGGGATCATCGAGCGCGAAGATGCTCTCGCCAAAGCTGGAAACGATCCCCGCGCCATAGATGCGCAAGCCCCCGCTTTCGCGCACCAGCCCGAATTCGACCGTATACCAGTAAAGTCGCGCCAGCTTGTCGAGCGCGCCATAGCCCAGGCTGCGCAATCCGCCGCGTCCATAGGCCTGCATATAATCGGCGAACACGGGATCGGCGAGCATCGGCACATGGCCGAAGACATCGTGGAACACGTCCGGTTCCTGAAGATAATCGAGTTGATCGGCGCGGCGGATGAAGTTGCCCGAAACGAAGCGGCGATTGGCGAGATGGTCGAAAAACACGTCATCGGGAACCAGACCCGGCACGGCCACCACCTGCCACCCGGTCGCGGCCATCAGCCGCCGGTTCAGGTCGGCGAAATCGGGGATGCCCGGCTTGTCGAGCCTGAGCACATCCATGCCGCGCAGGAATGCATCGGACGCACGGCCGGGCAACATCGCCGCTTGCCGTTCGAACAGCGTGTCCCACACCCTGTGCTCGCCCGCATCGAACCGCTCCCACCCCTGCTCGATCGTCCAGTCGGGTGCGGCGCCCGGCGGCGGCACAGCGCGGCCATCGCTGTCGGCTGAATGTTCGATCGGCGGCTGGACCATGAAATCATCGTAGCGCCAAAGCGGTTTCATCCGCAACCGGCGCGCGCGGGCAGCGGCATGGCGCCCGCACCGTCATATTGACTCTCGCATCGGCCGGGCTAGCACTCCCGGTACCGCTTGCCCGACCGCCCGGTCCGCTGTTGCACGAAGGCCGTTCATCGATGCCATGGTCCCGATCAGCATGGGTTGCCCCATCGCGATGACCGACGGGCCCGACCCGCGATCGCTGTCGCTGCAGGCAATTCTGACGGCGGCGCTGCTGCTCGCCGCGCTGGTCGGTGCAGCAGCGACGATGATGGCGATGGCTGTCGGCAGTGATGCCGGGACCTTGGCCGGGCTGCTTGTCGCGGTGGCGGGGGTCGGGCTGATCGGCTGGTTGCTGCGGCGCATGATTGTCGCGCCATTGCAGGCCATCGCCGCTGCCGCCCGCAGCGTCGACGGGGGCACTGCCTCGCGCGCCCCACGCGCCAGAATAACAGAGATCGATGCCATCGCGACCCATTGCAACGCGTTGCTGGTGACGATCGCTGCCGAACAGCAGCAACTTTCGGGTGTGCATCAGGCGCTGCTGCACCGCGCCAATTTCGATGCGCTGTCGGGCCTCCCCAACCGCGCCAGCTTCGTCGAGGCGGTGGGCAATATGATCAGGCAGGCACAACGCAGCGAGAGCCGATTTGCGATCCTGTTCATGGATGGCGACCGGTTCAAGCAGACCAACGATCGTTTCGGCCACGCCGCCGGGGACAAAGTGATCGCCGAAGTCGCGGCCCGCCTGTCGCCGTTGCTGCGCGTCGGGGATGTGGCGGCGCGGCTGGGCGGCGATGAATTTGCGGTGCTGATCCGCCATATCGAGACGCTGGACGATATTGATGCGGTTACCGGGCGCATCACTGCTGCAATGACCCGGCCGGTGGCGCTGCCCGGCGGCGATCAGATCACCGTCAGCCTCAGCATCGGCAGCGCAATTTTTCCCGATCACGCCAGCGCTGTCGAACCGCTGATCGCCCATGCCGATGCCGCTATGTATGCCGCCAAAAGCGCGAAAAAAACCCTGCGTTAGCGCAGCGGTGCAAACCGCCGCTCCGGACCTGATCGTTCGGCAGGCGGCGCGAGCGCCAGCGCCTTGGCAGAATCCTCCGCCGCGCCTGTGCCTCGCCCCGGTCGCTCGTCAGGAACCGGATCTGACAAAAAAAGCGTCAGGTGGATGCGGCGGCGACAATCTGTGCCCAGCCGGCTTCATCGACCACCGCTATTCCAAGCTCGCTCGCCTTCTTCAGTTTCGATCCCGCGCCCGGCCCGGCAACCACCAGATCGGTCTGTGCGCTGACCGATCCCGCGCTGCGCGCACCCAGCGCCTCGGCCTGTGCCTTGGCCTCGTCGCGGCTCATGGTTTCGAGCTTGCCGGTGAAGACGATGGTCTTGCCGGTCCATGCGGTGGTCCGGGCGGTCGAAACAAAAACGGGTGGCGCAACTTCGGACAAAAGATCGTTCCACAGATCGACATTGTGCGGCTCGTGAAAGAAATCGCCCAGTGCTTCGATCACGGCCGGGCCGATGCCGTCGATGGCGGTCAGCGTCGCCAGGGCCGCTGCATCTCCGCCATGCGCCCCTTCCGCGCATTCGCGCATCACCTCCACTGTGCCCAGACCCTTGACCAGATCGCGCGCCGTCACCGCACCGACATGGCGGATGCCCAGCCCGAACAGTAGCCGTGCCGCATCGGGCGCGCGTTTTGCCTCGATTGCCGCGAGCAGATTATCGACCGATTTTTCCTTCCAGCCCTCGCGGGTCAGCAGCGCCGCGCGATGCGCCTTCAGCCGAAAGATATCGCCGGGCCGCTCCAGCCAGCCAAGCTCCAGAAACTCGGCGATGCTCTTTTCGCCCAACCCTTCGATATCGAGTGCGCCTCTGCTGACGAAATGCCGCAGCCGCTCGAAACGTTGCGCGGGGCAGATCAGCCCGCCGGTGCAACGGACATCGACCTCGCCCTCCTCTGCCACCGCTTCGCTGCGGCAGATGGGGCATGCGGCGGGAAATTCGAAGGAAGGTCGCCCGACGTCACGAGTAAGATTCTCGACGATCTGCGGGATGACATCGCCCGCACGTTGCACCACCACCCGGTCGCCGGGCCGCACACCCAGCCGGGATATCTCGTCGCGATTGTGCAGCGTTACGTTGGAAACAATCACCCCGCCGACGCCGACCGGCGTCAGCCGCCCAACGGGCGTCAGCTTGCCGGTGCGGCCGACCTGAATGTCGATCGATTCCAATGTGGTCTGTGCACGTTCAGCGGGGAATTTGTGGGCGATGGCCCAACGCGGCGCCTTTGCGACAAAGCCCAGCCGCGCCTGCCAGTCGAGCCGGTCGACCTTATAGACGACGCCATCGATGTCGAACGGCAGGTCGGCGCGCGCCGCCTCGATTGCGGCATAATGCGCCAGCGCCTCGGCCGCTCCGTCGGCGCGAACGAACAGCGCGGCAACCGGCAGTCCCCATGCCGCAATCGCCTGCATCACACCAAATTGGGTATCGTCGGGCAGCGCCGACACCTCGCCCCAGCCATGCGCCAGAAAACGCAAGGGGCGCGCCGCCGTGACGCTTGCATCCTTTTGCCTCAGCGATCCGGCGGCGGCGTTGCGTGGATTGGCGAAAAGTTTCAATCCGGCTTTTTGCTGCGCAGCATTGAGTGCAGCAAAATCGGATTTCGCCATATAGATTTCACCGCGGATTTCAAAGACGGCGGGGGGTGTTCCGGCCAGCGTTTGCGGAATGTCGGCCACCGTCCGCACATTGGCGGTCACATCCTCGCCCACCGCGCCATCACCGCGCGTCGCTGCCTGTACCAGCACCCCATGCTCGTAGCGCAGCGAACAGGACAGACCGTCGATCTTGGGTTCGGCAGTCAGCGCAACCGGCGCGTCCCCGGGCAGCGCCAGAAAGCGGCGCAGCCGCGCGACAAACTCCTCCACCTCCGTACCTGAAAATGCATTGTCGAGGCTCAGCATCGGCTTGGCGTGCGGCACCTTGGCCAGCGCGCTGCTGGTCGGTGCGCCCACCAGCTTCGATGGACTATCGGCTCGCACCAGATGAGGGAATGCGGCCTCGAGCGAAGCATTCTCCCGCACCAGCGCATCATAATCCGCATCCGAAATCTCGGGCTCGTCCGCGTCATGATATAAGCGGTTATGCCGCGCAATATCCTTGGCCAGCCGCATCAACCGGTTGGCAGCATCGGCTTGCGTCATCTGCCCCCCTGCGCTGCGGAGGGGCGGAGCATATCGTCCGCCATTACACCACCTCCAGCAACCGGCTCGCCTGCGCGCGCGCCTCGTCGGTGATGTCCGCGCCCGACAGCATGCGCGCGATCTCTTCGCGGCGCTCGCCCTCGTCAAGGCTGCGCACCCCGGTGCGCGCAACCGTGCCGTCGCTCGACTTGGCGATCAGATAATGGTGCGTGCCGCGCGCTGCGACCTGCGGTGAATGCGTAACGACCAGCAGCTGGCGGCTCGTCGAAAGCCGCGCCAGCC
The DNA here is from genome assembly GCA_031397785.1 of Sphingomonas sp. Lineage (GTDB taxonomy): Bacteria > Pseudomonadota > Alphaproteobacteria > Sphingomonadales > Sphingomonadaceae > Sphingopyxis. Next base: position 12,433 of record JANNMK010000264.1, read on the forward strand.
GCTCGCCGATCGCGCTCGCCACTGCCCCGCCCACCCCGCGGTCGATTTCGTCGAAGATGATCGTGTCCGCCCCGCCCACTTCGGCGAGGCTGACCTTGAGCGCGAGCAGGAAGCGCGACAGTTCACCGCCGCTGGCAATCTTCATCAGCCCGGCAAATGGTGCGCCGGGATTGGTGGCGATCAGAAATTCGACATGGTCTGCGCCATGCGCGGTCCATTGCCCCGCATCGAGCGGTTCGATCCGGGTCAGGAAGCGCGACGCATCGAGCTTCAACGGTGCCAGCTCGGCTGCGACCGCGCGATCCAGCCGTTCGCCCGCTTCGCTCCGCGCGACATGCAGGATCATCGCCGCATCGCGATAATCGCTCTCGGCCCGGGTCAGCGCGGTTTCCAGCGCCGCAAGCCCTTCCTCACCGGCATCGATCGCGGCGCGGCGCGCGGCGAGGTCGGCCAGCAGATCGGCCAGCGCATCGGGCTCGACGCGATGTTTGCGCGCCAGGCCGCGCAAGTCGAACAGCCGGGTTTCGATCCGGTCGAGTTCGGCAGGGTCGAAACGCAATGCCTCGGTCGCCCGCTCCAGCGCGATTTCGCCTTCGCCCGCCTCGATGAGGCTGCGGTCAAAGCCGGCCAGCGCTTCGGCGAACAGCGGATGTTCGCTCGCCAGCCGGTCGAGCCGACGGGTCGCCGACCGCAGTTGCGCCAGTGCGCCGTCCGACCCGCCGAGCAGCTTGTCGAGCGCGGCCATCTCGTCGGCCAGCCGCTCGCCCTTTTGCATTGCGGCGCGCGCTTCGGCGAGCTGCGCTTCCTCGCCCGGCTCGGGTTCGAGTGCGGCAAGTTCGGCGACACTATGGTCGAGCCAGTCGCGTTCCGATGCATCGCTGGCGAGTCGCGCCCGCGCCTCGGCCAGCGCAGTTTCCGCGGCGCGCCACGCAGCAAAGGCCGCAGCGACCGGCGCGGTGTCGATCCGCCCGTAAGCGTCCAGCAGCAAACGGTGGCCGCGCGGATTGAACAGTCCGCGTTCATCATGCTGGCCGTGGATTTCGACCAGCGTAGCGCCAAGGTCGCGCAGCAGCGCAGCGCTCGCCGGCTGATCGGCGACAAAGCCACGGCTGCCGCCATCGCGCTTCACTTCGCGGCGGATGACCAGCGGTTCGCCCGGCTCCACTTCGATCCCCGCATCATCGAGCAGCGCCAGCGCGGGATGACCGGCACGCGGCGCTGCAAAACTGGCCGTGACTCGGGCGCGGTCCGACCCGTGGCGGACAAGTCCGCTGTCGGCGCGCGCCCCCATGGCGAGCCCGAGCGCGTCAAGCAGGATCGATTTGCCTGCCCCGGTTTCGCCCGTCAGCACGCCAAGACCGTCACAAAAATCGAGATCGAGCGCCTCGATCAGCACGACATCGCGGATGGCGAGAGCGGTCAGCATGGGTCAGCCATGGCCGCACTATAGTTCAGGAACGTTACAGGAACAACCATAGGGCTAATGCATAGCCATTTGCCGGTGCCTTGTCGAAGGCTGATGTCGGCTCAGTTGGTTGCTGCGACCTGCTGCGGAGCGTTTTCACCGAGCAGTTCATAGGCGCGTTGATACCATTCCGACCCGGGATAATTGCGACCGAGTACCGCAGCCGAGCGGCGCGCTTCTTCGGGCACACCCAGCGCAAGATAGGATTCGGTCAACCGGTAGAGCGCTTCGGGGGCGTGGCTGGTGGTCTGATACTGATCGACCACCGCGCGGAACCGCAATGTGGCAGCGAGCCAGCGCGCAGACCGCTGGTAGAAGCGGCCTATTTCCATCTCCTTGCCCGCCAGATGATCGGACACCAGGTCGAGCTTCAGCCGCGCGTCCGACGCATATTCGCTTTCGGGGTAACGGCGGACCAGTTCGCCCAGCGCATCGCGCGCCTGGCCGGTGATCCGCTGGTCGCGGGTGACATCGCTGATCTGCTCATAATAGCTGAGCGCGATCAGATAATAAGCATAAGGCGCGTCGCGATTGCCGGGGTGGAGCTGAAGGAAACGCTGCGCCGATGTGATCGACGATGTATATTCGGCCGCCGCATAATAGTTGAACGCGCTCATCAGCTGGGCACGGCGAGCCCATGGTGAATAGGGATGCTGGCGCTCGACCTCGTCGAACAGCGCGGCGGACAGCTTGTACTGGCCGCTGTCCATCCGGCTTTTTGCCGCGATATAAAGCGTGTTGACGTCACGCGCGACATAGCGGGTGTCGCGCGGCGCGTTGCCGCCTGTGGCGCAACCGGCAAGGACGGCGAAGGGCACAATGGCCGCGATCAGCTTTGATATTGGGGTCATGCGGCCAGCGTATAACCAGCCCCAGGCTGAACGCCAAGCGAACAGTGGACCATCCGGCCTGCAAAAAATCAGGCGGTCACGCCTACCGTCAGGCAGGCAAGCACCAGCAGCAATCCGGCGGTGCGGTTCGACCGGAAACGATGCAGCGCCGATGCGCCATCGGCGGGATCGAGCGTCGCCACCTGCCAGCCGAACTGGACCGCCAGCGGAGCGAGCGCGGCGAGCGCCAGCGCATCGGCCCGCACCAGCCAGATGGCCGCGGCCCACAGCGCCAGCGCCGCGGCATAGCAGACGGCAATACCGGGGCGGACGCGCGCACCCATGGCGCGGGCGCTGGACCGGATACCGACCAGCGCATCATCGTCGACATCCTGCAGCGCATAGATGGTGTCATAGCCGACAACCCAGGCGACACAGCCCGCATAGAGCAGCCATGCCGCGACCGGCAGCGCATCGGCTACCGCGGCCCAGCCGACCAGCGCACCCCAGCTGAACACCATGCCGAGCCAGACCTGCGGCCACCAGGTGATGCGTTTCATGAACGGATAGGCCGCAACCGGGATGAGGCTGGCCAGCGCAATGAGCTGCGCCAGGCGTGGCAGTTGCACCAGCACGATAAGGCCGACGCCGCAGAGCAGCCCGAGCCAGCCCCATGCGGCGCGCAGCGATACGGTGCGCGCGGCGAGCGGGCGACTGGCGGTGCGGGCCACCAGCCGGTCGAGATCGGCATCGACGATATCATTATAGACGCAGCCCGCGCCGCGCATCGCCATGGAACCGAGCAGCAGCCAGCCGAGCAGCGGCCACTGGCCGACCACGCCGCCGGACAGCGCCAGCCCGGCGGCGCATGGCCAGAACAGCAGCCACCAGCCGATCGGCCGGTCAAGCCGGGCGAGCAGCGCGAACGGGCGCAGCGCGGCAGGCAATATGCGCATCAGCAGCGGGATTTGCGTGTCGGGCACGGCGGCGGGCGAACCATCGGTCATTGCCCTCGCCATAGCGGCCGTCCGCGGCGAATTGAACCGGCTTGCACCGCGCCCTGCCCCGCGCGATAGCGGCGGTCATGCCCGCCACCCCTGCTTGGCCGCCCAGATCGGCACCGCGCCTGTTCGTCGCCGGCGATCTCGCAGCGGGGCAGGTGCGGCTGCTGTCGGGCAATGCCGCGCATTATCTCGGCTCGGTCATGCGCCTTGGCCCGGGCGACGGCGCGATCCTGCTCGACGATGCGACCGGCGAATGGGCGGCGCGGGTCGACAGTGTGGCGCGGCGCGAAGTCGCGTTGACGGTGATCGAACGGCTGCGCCCGCGCCAGCCCGTGCCGGATATGTGGCTGTGCATCGCGCCAGTCAAAAAGCCGCATTTCGACCTGGTGATCGAAAAGGCCACCGAACTGGGCGTCGCCCGGATCGTCCCGGTGCTGACCCGGCGCTGCGTGGTCGACAAGGTCAATGCCGAACGGATGACCGCGATCGTCACCGAAGCGGCCGAACAATGCGCGCGAACATCGCTGCCAGACCTTGCGCCGCTGGTCCCGCTGGCCAGGCTGATCGCGGACTGGCCCCTGGACCGTGCGCTGTTCTTTGCCGACGAGACGCTGGCGTCGGGCAAAGCGGCGCGAGGCACCGCAGCGCTGTTTGCGCTTCATCGCGGCCCGGCGGCCATCCTCATCGGTCCCGAAGGCGGCTTCGACGATGCCGAACGCGCGCTGCTCAAGGCGCACCGTGCCGCCCGTCCGGTTGCGCTCGGACCGCGCATCTTGCGCGTCGAAACGGCCGCCATTGCCGCGCTGGCGTTGTGGATGGCAAACGCCGGGGACTGGTAAGCGCCCCGCCCCCGCCACGCCCGGCGCGATCAGTTGCCGCCTGTCGCCACGACCAGCACCGTCCGGTTGCGCGGCAACCAGTTATCGACGCCGTCGCCGACCGGATTGACCTCCTTGAGCGTCGTCATGCTGCTGCCGGCACGGATGGTCGTTTCGCGCACCTGCGCGACGCTGTCGCCATCGGGTCGGGTTTCGGTGGTGATCAGCGTCCAGTGGTTTGCATCGGTTCCGGGCTGAAAGCGGACGATGGCGGCAGAACCGACATCGGTCGCCCGGCCCTTGCGGAAAAAGGCGTAGCTGGCCGTGGCCGCAGCGGCATCGACCATCGTCACCGACGTTATGGTGACGATGCCGGTCTGCGGTCCGTCGTCGAACTGGGCGGTGCGCACGGTGGCCACGCCATCGGGCTGGGCCATGATGGTGACGGTCATCGGCAGCCCCTGCCATGTGTCGGACTGGTAATCGCGATACTGGAGCTCGCCGGTCCAGCGGCCCTGTGTGGCGGCCAGCGCATCGGCAGCGGTCGGCAAGGCAGGCGCTGGCGCCGTCGGCTGAGCGCTCGTGACGGCGGGTGCAGACAGGCCGGCGATCAGGCCGGTCAGCGGCAAAAGATAAGCAACGCGCATGATGATATCCCCCTTGGAACAGGCACGGCCGTGGATCGACGGCGCCCGGGTGAAATGATCGAAACGCAGCGCCTTGTCGTCCCGAAAATGGCAGTGGCGTGATTTTTTTGACGATCCGGGACGTGATCAGCCTGGCCTGGCGTCCCCCTCGCCGGTCGCATGATCGAGCGCCAACCCTGCAGTAAATCCATGCACCACGGTCGAAGCGGCGATGGTGAAGGCAACCGTCGCCCATAAAGGGCCCTTGTCCACCAGATCGACATGGCTGGTGGCATAAGCGATATAATAGACCGAGCCGATGCCGCGCACGCCGTAAAAGGCGATGACCGCGCGTTCGCGATGATCGGTGATCACGCCCGACAGCGCGATCCAGCCGGTAAGCGGCCGGATAAGCAGGATGAGCGCAAGACCGATCAGCGCGCCCGACCAGCCAAGCTGCGGCCACAGCGCAGGCATCACCGCGCCCAGCCCGACCAGCAGGACGGCGGTCAGCACATGTTCGACCGACTGGACGAAATCATGCAATTTGCCGTGAAACTGATGGCGCGATTCCTGGCGACGCAGCGTCAGTCCGGCGACGAACACCGCAACAAAACCATAGCCCTCGACCGCCTCGGTGAGGCCGTAGACGATCAGCACACCGGCAAAGGCGGTCAGCGCGGCTTCGGTTTCGGCCAGCGCATTTTCGCCGGGCCAGTCGAACAGGATTTTGCCCAGCAGCCAGCCTAGCGCAATCCCGGCAAACACGCCGACGATGATCCGGTAGCCGACATCCTGCCACAGCCATTCGAACAGCAGCGGCGCATCGACCATCCCCGCACCGGCAATCGCAATCGCCAGATAGACGAACGGAAACGCCAGCCCGTCGTTCAGTCCGGCCTCGGTTGTCAGCGCAAACCGCACCGGATGTTCGCCCCCTTCGAGCGGCGGCCCGACCTGGACATCGCCGGCCAGCACCGGGTCGGTCGGGGCAAGGACCGCAGCAAGCAACAGCGCGCCGGCCACGGTCATCGATGCAAAAGCCCATCCGGCAAACGCTACCAGCACGATCGACAGCGGCATGGCGACGACCAGCAGGCGCAATGTCGGTCGCCATTGCGCCAGCGAAGACAATCGGTCGATTCGCAAACCGACGCCGAACAGTCCGACAAGCACACATAGTTCGGCCAGGATTTCCCATGGCTTGGGGGCGATGACAGGGTCGATCGCCGCGCCCGCGCCAGTCAGGCCGAAACCGAGAAAGCCAAAGCCGATCAGCAGCGCCGATGCCGCCGGCTCCCGGCCGGATACGAACCGTGGCAACCAGTAAGCCAGCACCACGCAGAGCCCCAATATGGCAAGCAGGACATGATAGCCGCTAACGTCATAGGTCATGGATGCTGCGCCCTGTTGTCATCGCCGGTTGCCCTCACCCCGTAACAAGCGCGCAACGACTGTGTTCCCCGCACACACCTTGCGCTGCACTGGGCTATACTGGGCTGCACCGGGCTGCATCGCGGCAGGCCCCGCTATTCGCTTGGCAGCATGGCGAACGTCGTGGCAGATGGGCTTGGCAGGCGGGGATGCAGTGCTGCAGGGCGTGCCTTTGGGGGAAAATGATTGGAAATCTTGCTGCTGGTGCCAGTGCTGTTCATCGTCGGCATCCTCGCGGTGATCCTGATGCTGGCCGATGTCCGGATGCGGATGAAGCGCGCCGAAGCGCGGCTCGCCCGCCTCGAAGCGGAGGGACGGAGCGAGCAACCACGCACCGATGGCCTGTCCCGTGCAGCGGTCATCGCCGCGCTGTCGCCCGACAAACGGGCTGCCGCCCCGCCGCCGGAGCCGACGCCCGTGGCAACGCCCGATGCAACGCCCGAACCAGTGGCGCGGCCCGGACCCGCAGCGGTCCGGCGCGAGCCGGTTGCAGCGATGGCGGCGCCAGCCCCGCCGACACGCGCCCAAAGGCAAAGCAGACCGCCGCAAAGCAATCAACCGCCAGGCAATAGTGCGGACGCCCAGCCGCCTGTGCGACCCGGCCCGGCTCCGGCACCCCCCGCTTCGTTGGCCGCCTCGTCGGCCGCCGCCGGTCTGCGCCAACGC
>JANNMK010000290.1:0-9665 GCA_031397785.1 Sphingomonas sp.
ATCGGCTCGCTTCTGGTCAATTATCTGGCGCAGGCTGACGTATTGGGAACGACTGAGGCGCAAGCGGGCAAACTGATCGCGCTCTACTGGGGCGGGGCGATGGTCGGGCGGTTTGCCGGGGCATGGGTTCTCGCGCGGCTGTCGCCGGGCCGGGTGCTCGCCGCAGCCGCCGCCATCGCCATCGGGCTGGCGGCGTTGTCGGGACTATCGAGCGGGATGTTGGCGGCGGTGGCTATCCTCGCCATCGGGCTTGCCAATTCGATCATGTTTCCAACCATCTTTTCCCAGTCGGTCAGCGGCCTTGGCGAAACCGAAACGCCAAAGGCAGCCGCCCTGCTGTGCATGGGCATCGTCGGCGGCGCGATTCTGCCCGTCCTCACCGGCCTTGCCGCCGACAATTTCGGATTGAGTGTGTCTTTGGTCGTTCCTGCGCTTGGCTACGGCTGGGTGCTTCTGTTCGGTCTATATGTTGCGCGTCACGGACGCCGGGTAGTTTGATGATGACGAATTTCAGCCGCACAGTGCGCATGGCTCTGGCATCGGGCGCTTTGTGCCTGCTCGGGGCTTGCGTGACACCGGCGCAGCAAATTGCTGCTCCATCGGCAGCCTCCGCCGCGCGTCCCGCTCCCCTTGACCGATCCGCCGCCATCGAGGCGCGTATCGACGGCCTGCTCGCCGCAATGTCGGTGGAGCAGAAGGTCGGACAGATCATCCAGCCGGACCTTTCGGCAATCACGCCAGACGACATGCGCCGCTATGGTTTTGGCAGCATATTGAACGGCGGCAACACCGGGCCGGGCGGCAATGAACGCGCACCCGCCGCCGAATGGCTGGCCCTTGCCGATGCTTACTGGGATGCCTCGACAGCGCCGCGTGCCGATGGTCGGCCCGCCATCCCTGCACTGTGGGCGACTGATGCGGTGCACGGCCACAATAATGTCGTCGGCGCGACGATCTTTCCGCACAATATCGGCCTCGGTGCGACCGGCAATGCCGACCTCATCCGCCGCATCGGTGCCGCGACGGCGGCGGAAATTGCCGTTACCGGTATCGACTGGACCTTTGCCCCGACGATCGCGGTGGCCCGTGATGATCGCTGGGGCCGCACCTATGAAAGCTATGGCGAAGATCCGGCACTGGTTGCGCGGCTCGGTGCCTCGGCGGTCGAGGGACTGCAGGGCCGCCGCGAGAGCGAGGGTTTTCTCGGGCCTGACCATGTGCTGGCAACCGCCAAGCATTTCTTTGGAGATGGCGGCACCAATGGCCGCGATCAGGGCAATACGACGGGCGATGAAGCTGCCCTCGTCGCGCTGCATGGCGCACCCTACCCCCCGGCGATCGAAGCCGGTGCGCAAACGGTGATGGCCTCATTCTCCAGCATCAATGGCACCAAAATGCATGGCAGCCGGCCGTTTCTGACGGACCTGCTGCGCGGCCGGATGGGTTTTGACGGGCTGGTTGTGGGGGACTGGAACGGGCACGGACAGCTACCGGGCTGCACGAACAGCAATTGCCCGCAGGCTCTGCTGGCCGGGCTCGACATCTATATGGTGCCCGAAGAATGGCGACCGCTCCATGCCAGCCTGATGACCCAGGTTGGCGACGGAACCATTCCGATGGCACGGCTCGACGAAGCCGTCCGGCGGATATTGCGCGTCAAACTGCGCATGGGCCTGTTCGAACGCGGTCGTCCGTCGAGCCGCCCGCTCGCCATGCGTCCCGACATGCTCGGCTCGCCCGATCATCGTGCCATCGCCCGGCAGGCGGTCCGGGAATCGCTGGTCTTGCTGACCAACCGCAATGGCCTGCTGCCGCTCAACCCGCGCGCGCGCATTCTGGTGGCCGGGCCCGGTGCCGATGCCATCGCGATGCAAAGCGGCGGCTGGACGATCAGCTGGCAGGGCGGCGGCGACCTGACCAACGCCGATTTCCCGGGGGCACAATCGATCTACGCGGGCATTTCGCAGCAAGTCTCCGCCGCCGGTGGGCAAACGATCCTGTCGGCCGACGGGAGCTATACCAGCCGTCCCGACGTCGCCGTCGTGGTGTTCGGCGAGCAGCCTTATGCCGAATTTACCGGCGATCTCGGCGGACTCCAGTTCGCCGATGAGGCGCCGCTCGCCATGATGCGCAGGTTGCGGGCAGACGGCATCCCCGTCGTCGCCGTGTTCCTGTCCGGGCGGCCCTTGTGGGTAAACCGGGAGATCAACGCCGCAGACGCCTTTGTCGCGGCATGGTTGCCGGGCAGCGAGGGTGGCGGCATCGCCGACGTGCTGCTGCGTAGCCCGACGGGCGAAGTGCGGCACGATTTTTCCGGGCGGCTGTCCATGTCATGGCCCGCGCACTGTGACCAGTTTGACAATAATGCCGGGTCGCCGGGATATGCGCCACTGTTTCCGCTCGGCTTCGGCTTGTCGGTAGCCCAGCCAGCTGCCTCCGGTATCGCACGCCTCGAAGAAGGATGCGCTCTCCTCCAGCAGCCTGCCGATGCCCTCGTCGCGATGCGTGGCGGTTCGGCGGTTGCCCCGTTTGCCATGTGGCTGCAATCGGGCGACGGGCGCAGAAACCGCCTGACCGGTCAGCGCGGGCGGTCGCCTGATGATGCCCTCACCGTCAAGCCACGCGATCGGCTGGCGCAGGAAGATGCCCGCGAACTGGTCTGGACCGGCCCGGCGGCCTGGTCGATCGAGATCAACCCTGTGGGCACACATCGGCCGGTGCCGCCAGCGGTTGGCGGTGGCCGCGATCTGGTGATCGAGGTCGATCTGTCGGTTGTCGCGCGTGCCCGCGGCGAAGTCTGGCTCGATTGCGGCCCGACATGCAGTCGGCGGGTGGACCTCGGCGCGGAATTTGCGCTGGCGGAGGGCAAGGGGTGGCGCACCATGCGCGTCATGGCTGGCTGTCTGGTCACTGATCCCGCGATCATCCCGACAATGATCCGGCTGCAATCGGCCGGACCGCTCACCGTCCAGATCGCTGGTGTCAGGATGGTGGCGGCGGCCGCACAGCCCGAGTGCGTGAGTTAGCGATCAGGGGATCGTGCGCATCAGCGACACGAGCGCTGCGGTCATGACCGCACCCGCCGCCAGGCTGAGGAACAACCAGGCGGTAACATCCACTCCGATGCCGCTGAGCACAAGCGCCAGCAACGGAACGAGCAGCGCAGGCAGGGTGTTGGTAAGGTTCATGATGCCAAGCTGGACGCCGCGATTGCCCTCGCGCCCGACCAGTTCGGCCACAACCGCTCCGTCGATGGTAAGGAACCCGGTCAGGCCGACCGCGAACAGCGCATAGCCTGCGGCAATCGCCACCCATGCCTGTCCCAGACCGATGAGCGCGCAGCCGAGGGCGACCAGCAACGCTGTCGCCTGCAAAAACAACCGGCGCCTCGCTGTCCTGTCCGACCATCGGCCGATGACGACGCCCACCAGCAGCCCGGCCACCAGTCCGGTCAGCGCCAGGTCGCTGAACCAGGATTCTGCCGCTTCTGCTGCGCGGTCAGGGTCGGCAAGATGGATCAGCAGATAGCTGGCCGTGGCGATTGCGGTGCATTGAACCAGCAGCCGCCCGGTCCAGGCGAGCGCGAAATCCCGCCGCTGCGCGCCATGAAGTTCGGGGCCACTGATGGGTGCGCCCGCGTCATCGCGCGGGGCGAGAGGTGGGCCAGCGGCGGCTTGTCCGAACAGCAGCAAAGGGACCATCGTGACGCTCACCGCCACCGCGACGATCAACAGCCGCGACGGCAGGTCCCGGATGCCGAGTTCCACGATCCCGACAATGGCAAGCTGGGCCAGCGGCAGGCCAAGGCTCAGCAGCCCGAACACCCGCCCCTTCATTGCATCGCGGACATGATCGGCTGCCAGCGCATTGAACGGCGCGAACAGCAGATTGAAGCAGATCTGGAACAGCAGAAATGCGACAGCCAGCGCTTGCGGTGTCGCGGCGGCATTCAGGCCGCCAAAGCTGGCCAATGTGGCAAGCAGGCCGACGACAACCATCGGCAGGCGGCTGCCATGGCGCTTCATCAACCGGTCGCTGACCCAGCCTGCGGTAAAATTGGCGATGCTCGAACCAATCGCGCCGCACAATAATATCCAGCTGATCAGGCGCACGCCCTGATCGGGGGCGAGCATCATCGCCCGCAGCGGCAGAAACAGCCCGATCAGCGGTACGAAACACAGGAACGCACCGAAATTTGCCAGCGCATACAAAAGCACAAAGCGTCCCGCGGCGGTCCCGGCCGCTCGCTCGTTCATGTCCGGGGCGGTGCCGTGGTGCTGCGGACGACCAGTTCGAACGGCAACCGGTAATTGCCCTGTGTCTCGGTGCCATTCGCGGCATCGATCAAAAGGCCGCTGATCGTCCCCGCCAGATCGGCGATCGGCTGGCGAATGGCGGTTAGTGGCGGAACGCTGAACCGGATCCCCGGCGTATCCTCGAAACTGATGATCGACAGATTGGAGGGCACCTTGAGCCCGCAAGCGCTGGCGACATGCAAGGCCGCAAAGGCCATTTCATCATTGCTGACGATGACGGCGGTCGGTGGCTGTGGCAGGTCCAGCAACCGCTCCATCGCGGCGACGCCGGATTCGAAACTGAAATCGCCATGTTCGACATAGGCTCTGGCGGCGTCGATCCCGGCCGCGTTCAGCGCCAGCCTGAAGCCGCTCAACCGCGCATCGGACGCCGCATAGGCCTCGCTACCGGAAATGAATGCGATGCGCTGGTGGCCGATGGCAACGAGGTGGCGAACCGCATCGCTCGCGGCATCGCCATCGTCCATGAATACGTTGATGCCATCGTCGGACGGCGGCCCACCGATCCGGCCATAAGGAATGGCCTTGTCCCGCAGCATTTGCGCGAGCCGGGCATTGGCGGTGTGGGGCGGCGTCAGGATGACGCCATCGGGACGCAACCCGGCAATCGCGCGCTCGACCTGTCGGCAGGCTTGATCGGGGGTGGTATCGACCAGCTCGAACATCATGTGATAGCCGCGCGCTTCACAGGTCAGCATGCCGCCGTACAGCATCTGGTCGACCCAGTCGTTGCCCAGCCCGGATTGCCAGTTATGGATCGTCCGCTGCCGGTCGTTGATCGCCAGGATCAGGTAGGATCGCGCGCCGCCCATACGCCGCGCCGCCATGTTGGGGACATAGTCCAGTTCCTCGATCGCTGCGAGGATGCGGGCGCGTACCGCCGGTTTGACATTGGGGCCGTTGTTGATGACGCGCGACACCGTCTGCCGCGAAACGCCAGCGGCGCTCGCAACATGCTCGATCGTTATGGTCCCACTTTTGCCGGCCACGCCCTATCCTTTGCGTCAATCGAAACTGGTGCGCGGCCCTGAACAGTGTTTTTTTATCATCCGCAGTCCCATGCCCGAGAAAAGCCCGGCTGTGAACGCTCATTTCCAGCATCGCGGGAATGCGTCAGGAACCTTGGCTGGCACGGGAGGAAGGCAGCAAACGCCACCATCTGCATGCGCTGCACCCCATCAGCAGCCGTCTGCATGATCCGCCATGAGACCCTGACTGCTTGGCTGGGGCGGCAGGATTCGAACCTGCGAATGGCGGCATCAAAAGCCGCTGCCTTACCACTTGGCGACGCCCCAGCACGGGCGGTAAGCGCGCGCTTATAACTTCATGCTGGCGGATGGGAAGGGGGGGCGCCAGTCAAATCGTTCGTTCCGCACACGCGCCACGCACACGCGCTCCGGCCTGCCGCTCTCCCGCCCGCCCAGTCCTGCTGCCCAGTCCAGCTGCCCAGTCCAGCCGCCCAGTCCAGCCGTTTAGTCCAGCCGCTCGACCCAGCCGTGCGTGTCGGCCACCGCGCCGCGCTGAATATCGACCAGCCGCTGCTTCAGCGCCATCGTCGCCTGCCCCGGCCCGCCGCTGCCGATGGTAAAGCTGAAGTCGGCACCGGTGACACTGGCGACCGCAGTGACCACCGCCGCCGTTCCGCAGGCAAAACATTCGACAAGGCGGCCGGCTTCGGCATCGGCGCGCCACTGGTCGATGGCATAGCGTTCCTCGCGCACCACCAGCCCCTGTTCGCGCGCCAGGGTGATCAGGCTGTCGCGGGTAATACCGGGCAATATCGTGCCGTCGAGTGGCGGAGTGGCGATGCTGCCGTCGTCGAACACGAAAAACAGGTTCATGCCGCCCAGTTCCTCGACATAGCGCCGCTCGGCAGCATCGAGGAACACGACCTGATCGAACCCTCTGGCGATGGCTTCGCTTTGCGCCCGCAGGCTCGCGGCATAATTGCCACCGCATTTGGCCGCCCCGGTGCCGCCGGGTGCCGCGCGGCTGTCCTGTTGCGACACCAGCAACCGCACCGCCGATGCGCCGCTCTTGAAATAACCACCCGATGCGGCAGCAATCACCACATAAAGATATTCCGCGCTCGGTCTTACGCCCAGAAACACTTCGGATGCGAACATGAACGGGCGCAGATAGATGGAGCCGCCTTCGACATCGGGAAACCAGGCGGCATCGGCGCGGACCAGCGCGCGGCACGATTCGAGGAACAGCGCTTCGGGCAATTCGGGCATCGCCATCCGCCGTGCCGATAGAGCGAAGCGGCGGGCGTTGGCATCGGGGCGGAACAGCGCCATCGCCCCGTCGGTCAGCCGATAGGCCTTCATCCCTTCGAAAATTTCCTGCGCATAATGGAGCACAGCCGCTGCGGGATCGAGGCTGATCGGCCCGCGCGCCATGATCCGGGCATCGTGCCAGCCGGTGCCTTCGCGATAGCGGACGATAGCCATATGGTCGGTAAATGTCTTGCCGAATCCGGGATCGATCAGCCGCGCGGCGCGCTCCGCCGCCGGAACCGGGCTGGCGTGCGGTTCGATGGCAAAGGCTGCGGGGGCTGTGGACATCGGTGGTGCCTCGATCGGGAAACGGGTCGCTCGTGCGGTTACCGGCGGGGGCAGGGCGGGTCAACGGCTTGCGCTGGTCTGCACTTCATGGTTTGTCGGGGTCGATGAACAGCGCCAGACCATCGCCCAAGGCCGCCGACGACTATGGCCTCGCTCGCCTCCGGGTGTCGGCATCGCCGCTCTATCTGCGCGGGGAGGAGGTGCGGCGTGGCGTCGACCTGCTGCTGCTCGGCCATGCGCGGTTGATGCTGACGATCGACCCGCATCTGCGCGACGCCGGGCTGGGCCGCGCCCATTTCCGCATGCTCGGCCATGTCGTGCGCTGGCCCGGCCTGGCGATGGGCGACCTCATCGACCTTACTGGAACCAGCAAACAGGCGCTAACCCGCGTAGCCCGCGAACTGGCGGAAAAAAACCTGCTGACCATGCGTGCAGGCACTCGTGACCGCCGTCGCCGGGAGCTGTTCCCGACGACAGCAGGTTCAGCCCTCGCCGCCCAGCTTGACCGTGCGCTCTCGGCGGCGGTTGCCGATGCTTATGGCGCAGCCGGGCAGGATGCGGTCACCGGCTTCTGGCAAGTGCTCGAAGGGCTGGTGCCGGTCGCCATGCGGATGCAGATGGCCGAATGGGAAAAGCGCGTCGGCTAGGGCTGACCCCGCGCTGCCAGCGCCAGTTCGCGCCCGCGATCGCGCGCCGCCCGCAATGTTTCGGCCAGCAGCGCGACCAGCCGCCCGTCGCTGTCGAGGATGTCGAGTCCTGCCTGGGTCATCCCGCCGGGACTGGCGACCGCATCGGCCAGTGCGCTCGGGCTTTGATCGGTGGCGAACAAACTTGCCGAAGCGCCCGCTACGGTCGCCCGGGCAAGGATGTCGGCATCGGCGGGGTCGAGGCCCAGCCGCACCGCCGCGCCGGCCAGCCCCGCGACAAATCGGTAGACAAAGGCCGGGCCGCACCCGGTCAGCGCCGTAACCAGATTGAACCCCGCCTCGTCGCCCATCGCATGCACATGGCCCAACGGGGCAAGCAATGCCGCCAGCCGCTCGGTATGAATGGCCGCCGCGCCGACCGTGACGGCGATCCCGCGCCCATCCGCGACCGGCATGTTGGGCATCACCCGCACGATGCCGCCCGCATCGGGCAAGGCGATCGACAGGTCATCGATGGCTATCCCGGCCATGATCGACACGACCAGCGTATCTGCATCGGCCAAGCGGGCGATGTCCGCTGCAACGCTTCTGAAAATCTGCGGTTTGACGGCGATCAGCAGGATGGCCGGCGCGGAGAGCGACTTGCTGTCGGTCACTGTCCTAACCCCGCCGGGGGCGCGCCCGCCGCTCGGCCGCAGCGCGGTCACTTGCGCGGGATCGAGGCCGACATCGATCCAGCGGGTCAGCATCGCCCCGGCCATCGTGCCGCAGCCATAAATCACTATATCGCCATCGAAAGCGGCGAGCGTCCTGTTGGTCATGATCGGTCCTGTTGAGTGTGCCCCGGTGCCGGATCACCATGATCCTCGCCCATGGCTATAACGCTACGCTTCGCCCCGGGTTTCGATCAGGGCAGCGGCAATCGCCTCGGACGGCGATTTTCCGCCCCACAGCACGAACTGGAAAACCGGGTAAAAGCGCTCGCACTCATCGATTGCCGTCTGGATCAGCGTGTCGGCCATGTCGATCGTCAATCCGCCATCATCGGGCAACAGGGTGGCGTGACGATACAGCACCATGCCCGATGCCGACCATAGCTCGAAATGGCCCATCCACAGCTGCTCGTTGATCAGCGACAGCACTTCATGGACTGCGGCCTGCGCGTCATCGGATATCTTGATCTCGGGAAACAGCAGGATTTGCAGCACGCCGTCGTCGCTGCGCCACACGCCGCGTACTTCATAACTGGTCCAGCTGCCCTGGACCGTCGTGACGATCTCGTCTTCGCCGACCAGCTCGTTGGGCCAGTCGTGCGCATCGCAATAACGCGACAGAACGTCGATCGGCTCGCCGCCATCGTCGTCTTCGGTGAAATCGGTGGAACTCATTGCCTATGGCTTTGCCGCTGACCGCCCCAAAGCGCAATGGCGTTTGCAGCCGCTTTGGGGGACGGCGGGCCGCCTCGGCCTCGCCGTCCCCATTGGCGTTTCACTTGCCCATTGGGCGCTTCACTGGCCTACTTGGCGTTTCACTTTGTTTTTTTGGCCGCTGGCTTGGCGATGGCCGCGCCGGTTGCTTCCATCACGTCGATCCGCGTCTTCAGGCTGGCGATTTCGGCGCGGGCATTGGCCAGCATGTCCTTGACTGTCTCGAACTCTTCACGGCTGACGAAATCTGCGGCAACGAAATCGCGTGCCTTTTCGCGCGCACTGCTTTGGGCTTCGCGCGCCATGCCGGCAAATGTGCCAGCCGCTCCGTTCAGCACCTTGGCGAGGTCGTCGAAAAATTTACCTTGGGATTGCATCATACTGTCTCCGGTCTGTGGCCAGTGCCTCCCCCTGGCGCAGGCGCCAGCGGCGGTTCACTGGCGTTCGGCCCGGGTCTTTTTTTCCGCTGGCGTCAACACCAGCAGACCTGTTCTTGCGCATAATGCGATTGCTTACGCACAATGCGATTGAACGACCCCGCCATCATTCCTCTTGCCCGAACCGGATATTGGCACTCGCAGCGGGCGGCACAAGGGTTTCGGCATTCGGGTTCGCAACATCGAACTGGTAATTGAGGATCGAGGCGAAGCTGAGCCACGCCTGTTCTTCTACTCGTCCTCTGCCGATGCGGCAGCGACGCTCACCGTC
>JANNMK010000291.1:0-9446 GCA_031397785.1 Sphingomonas sp.
GACACCGTGTTCGAACCGGCTTCGCCGTTTCAGAGGTATGTCCGCGACGGCAACCGAATTACAGGCCCCGGCGTGCTCGATAACAAGGGCGGTATGGTGGTCATTATCGCCGCTTTGCGCGCCATGCAGGCCGCGGGAACACTGTCCGCTGCCGACATCATGGTGGTGCTGACCGGCGACGAAGAACGCATCGGCTCACCTGTGGCCACCGCACGCGCCCCGCTGGTCGCAGCAGGGCGCTGGGCCGACGTCGCGCTCGAATATGAAAATCTGATCAGTACCGACAAAGGGGATTTCGGAACCATTGCCCGCCGCGGCTCGATCAACTGGACACTCACGACAAGCGGGCGAACCGGGCACAGCAGCACGGTCTTTTCGGATGCATCGGGCTACGGTGCCGCTTATGAACTGGCGCGTATCCTCGACAGCTTTCGTCGTGATCTGGTCCAGCCGAACCTCACCTACAATGTTGGTGTCATGGCAAGCGGCACGCCTGCCGCACTTGATGGGTCGCAGGAAGTGGCGACTGGCACCGGCAAAACCAATATCATCGCTGCAAACGCGATTGCGCGCGGCGATTTGCGCGCGCTCACGCCCGCGCAGGAGGCAAATGCGCGGGCGGCGATGATGGCCATCGTTGACGCCAATCTTCCCGGTACCGACGCCAGCATCATCTTTGACGAAGGCTATCCGCCAATGGCGCCCACGGCGGGCAACCGCCGGTTGCTCGCTCGCCTCAACCTCGTCAATCGCGATCATGGACTACCCGATATGGCCGAATATGATCCTGCGCGGCGCGGTGCTGCGGATTCTGGTTTTGTCGCTGCTGATGTCGATACGCTGGGCGGCCTCGGTGCCGCCGGTGGCAGCGCCCACGCAGAGGGAGAATGGGTCGATCTTGCCAGCATTCCGGTCGCTGCAATGCGCTCTGCCATTTTCATCAATCGTCTCGTCCGCGAGGCACGCTGATGACCGTCCGATCGGGAGCTATCGTCAGGACCTTTGTGCGAACCGTATCGCTTCCTCTCATGGCTTCGGCACTACTCAACGGCTGCGGTAGCGGCGGCGGACCTTCGGCATTGCCCGAGCAGCCCGGTGCTACTGACGCGCGTTCGGTCGCGTCCGCTCAAGTTACGCTTGCCAGCATCGCGGGCGATGCCGCACGCGGCCAACGCGTCTTTGGCCAATGCCGCGCGTGCCATGCGATCGTACCAGGACAAAATTTGATCGGACCCAGTCTGCATGGCGTTGTTGGCCGCCAGGCAGGGTCAGTTGCAGGCTATGCTTACAGCCCGGCCAACCAAACCAGCAATATGATTTGGGATAGCGCGACCCTGTTCACATATCTCGAAGCGCCGACGACCGCGATGCCAGGAACCAAAATGGCCTATGCCCTGCGCGACCCGCAGCAGCGCGCGGATGTCATCTCCTATCTGGAAACGCTCAAATAATTGATCAGGGCTGGACGAACAGCCGCTGCAGGAACACCGTCTCCACCTCGCGCCGAAGATCGTTATTGGCCTTCTTCTGAAAGCCGTGACCCTCGTCGGCAAACAGCACATAGCTTGTATCGACCCCGTTGGCGCGCAGTTCGCGAACGATCTGGTCGCTTTCCGATTGGGGCACGCGCGGGTCGTTTGCGCCCTGCATAACCAGCATCGGGCGGGTAATGCGGGCCACATTATTGAGCGGCGATATCCGTTCGAAGATAGCGCGCATCGCAGGATCGCGCTCATCGCCATACTCGGCGCGGCGGTTGTCGCGTCGGTATGCCTCGGTGTTGTTCAGGAAGGAAATCCAGTTGCTGATGCCATAACGTTCGACTCCGCCCACCAGACGCCCGGAATAATGCGTCATCACCGCCAACGACATATACCCGCCATAACTTTGGCCATAAACAGCGACCCGCGCGGGATCGAGACCGGGCTGAGTGCCGATCCAGTCGAGCAGCGCGCCGATATCCTTCACACTGTCCTCACGCTTTTCGGCATTGTCGAGGCCAAGGTAGCGAGTGCCATAGCCATCTGATCCCCGGACATTGGGCAGGATGACAACCGCACCGAGCACATCGGCAAAATATTGCGCACCAGGGTTCCAGCCGGGCCGCGTCTGCGCCTCAGGTCCGCCGTGAATGTCGATAATCACCGGCAAGCGCGCATCGGGCTGGACGCCAGTAGGGCGATAGACCAGCGCAGGGACCGACAGCCCGTCGAAACTCGCAAAGCGGATCAGCTCCGGTTCGGCTAACTGCGCCGCATTCAGATCGCCCAGTTCGGATTGCGTCCAGCGGCTCAGCGCGCCGCCGTTGACGTCATGGCTCCACACATCCCCGGCAGACCGCGCCGTTGTCAGCCCGATCGCAAGTTTCGTTCCATCTGGTGAAAAATCGAGCGCAGTCAGCACGCCGCGCGGCAGATCGGGCTGAGGCAGCGCACGGCGAGTCACGAATTCCTGCACGATGACCCGGCTATATCCGTCTTCGTTGACCGCATAGGCCAGCACCCGCTCGTCATCGGAAAGATCGTAGCGTTCGACGTCCCACCGCAACTCAGGGGAAACCGGCCTCAACACTCCGCTGGCAACATCGATCTCAACCAGCCGCCTGACGTCGCTGCCGTTGTTGCTGATCGCCAATATTGCTGCACCATTGCGGATGAACCGCGATCCTTCGTATCGCGCATTGCCGCCGGTGACAGTCAACCGACGCACCGCACCGCTCGCTACATCAATCAGCATCAGTGCATTCAACTGATTAGATATGCTGCGGCTCAACAAAATGGTCCGGCCATCGTCGGTGATATCGGCCGGGCCGACGGCACCGCTGCCTTGCCACAGCAGCCGCGCCGACGAGACGTCGACCGGATTGGCGACGAAAATCGCATAGTCGGCCGATTCGCGAGCCGCGCGCGACCAAGCGATTATCCGCCCGTTTCGGCTGAATATGGCGTTCTGGTTTCGGGTACCCGGCTCGGTCAGGCTTGCGCTGCTGCCATCAAGGCCGCGCACGAAAATCTGGAACCATTCATCGCCCCCGGTATCGCGGACGACGATGTATCGATCGCTGCCGGGGATGACCTCGGCACCGGCCACTGGCTCATCATAGAAGGTCAGCTGCTGGCGATCAGCTCCCGGCGCTCGCACCCGATGCACCTGCGCAGTCGATCCGAACCGGGTGGTAATGAGCATCGATCCGTCGGGCAGCCAGTCTTGAAACTCGGCGATGCGGTAATTTTGGTGGCGTTGCACGGCAGCGCGGACATTTGGCGGGATGGCAGGGACATTCTCGACTCGGGCCGATCCAACTTGCCGGACGTCTACAGCAGGAGAAGGGGTGGTTTGCGCGTTCAAAGCCGGCGGAGCACAAGCAAGGAAGAGCACGGGTGCAAGGATGCGGATCATGGGATGTTCAGGCTGTGAGGCTCGGTCGAGCTTTTTGTCATTGCAAGCGCCTCAAGAGGATCGCGATCGGATCGATGCAATATTAGATTGCTTTGCTGCGGCTGCAGGACGGCGACTGTCAATTTCGGAACGATGAATCCATCCGATCGAGCTTTCTTAGCAGTGCAGGCCATGCCAGCGCGCGCGCAACCATGCCCATGCCGCCAGGCGGGGTCTGGCCTTGAACCTTTTCAGGCGTGCCTTGCGGCGGAGTATTGAGATTCTCGCGCCCTGCAGACAGCATCATGATTTGTGCCTCGCACGCCCGCTCAAGGAAATATAACCTGAGGAAACAGTCGCCCACTGTCTCGCCCACTGCCAGCGTGCCGTGGTTGCGCAATATCATCGCATGTTTCGCGCCCAAGTCCTCGACCAGCCGCTCGCGCTCCTCGAGATCGGTGGCGATCCCTTCATACTCATGATAGGCAACATTGTGCTGTGCAATCATGGCCGTCTGGGTGTGCGGCAGCAGCCCCCAACTTTGAGCGCTCACCGCCTGACCATGGGGCGTGTGCAGATGCATCACGGCACCTGCATCGTCACGCGCCATGTGGATTGCGGAATGGATGGTGAAGCCTGCCGGATTGACTGGATGGCCGGTCGGCACCACCGGCTGGCCCTCGACATCGATCTTGACGAGCGAGGACGCGGTAATCTCCTCGAACATCATGTCATAGGGGTTGATCAGGAAATGATGCTCCGGCCCCGGAATGCGCGCCGACAAATGGGTAAAAATCAGATCGTCCCAGCCGAAATGCGCAACCAGCCTATATGCGGCGGCTAGGTCGACCCGAATTGCCCATTCCTCTTCGGAAACGGCACCCCGGATATGGTCATCGTTGGCGGGCTTCATCTGCGTTGCCATAGTCGCTATCTCCTGGTCGACAGTGCAATGGTATCCGGCCAGCCGCCTCTTGTCGATAACCCGCATACTGCCCCGGTGTCAGCCTAATCCCGCATTGCGCAACAGTTCCGGTATCGTCTGCTTCAGCGCGAAAAATCCTTTGGGGCAGTGCGGCCAGGCCACTGCGTCCCATTGTCGCCGGACTTCGCCGATCGACAATCCTGCGGCGCGCGCCTTGGGCGTAAAATCAGCGATCGCGTCATGCATTGGCCCGGTCAGGGCGTAGGGAATGATGATCTGTTTGGCATTCACGGTCTTTGCGGCGTCGATTATATTGTCCTGCCAACGATCCTGTGACAGCGAAATGGCGGGTGCTGCCCATGATGCTGCGGCGCGCTCCCCAGCGTCCTGCTGCGCCATTTTTGCCACCGCAAGGGCCGAGTCGCCGATACTGTCGTCAACGGGCACGGCCGCAACGCCACGCACATCGAGGCGCGACCAATCGATCGCGGGATCGACAGCCGGTCGCGTATCCAGCCCGTAATCATCGTCGGTCAAAACCATTATTGTCGGCGTATCAACCAATATCGGTTGCGGCTTGCGCAATCGCCCGGCTGCTGGCGATGGTGGCGCATCCACATCGGTCGCCTGGATGGCCAGGCCCGCCGCTCTCAACCGTCCGCCGGTCATGTCCGCAATACGACCGGCGTCGGCGAGATAGGTTTTGCCGACTGTATGTGCGCCTGCAACCCACCGCCATGACAGAGTGTTAGACGCCGGATCGGCGTCGATGAAGTGGCGTGCCGTGTGGCCGATGCCCAGCGCCAGGGGCAGCCGCAAGGTAAACAGCCAGATCGACGCGAATTGCATCCGTGCCCAATTATGAAGATATCCGGTCGTTAGCAGCTCCTGTGCCCATGCATCAAAGGCATCGATCCCGGTCCGGCCCTCTGTCGCCGCGTCATAACGCCGACCGAGTGATCGATCGTCGGCGCAGGCGCTCAAGGCCTCTGCATAACTGGCGCGATATGCCCGCCACACTCCAGGTCGATGTTCCAGCCAGCCTTTCCAATAAGTCCGCCAGCAGACCTCTGCGATGAATTTTTCGGCATAGTCCAGCGAATGCGCGGCCAGAGTGGCTCCAATCACTTCTTCTTCGCTGATCAGTCGCCGTCTGAGCGCTGCCGACAGGCGCGACACGTGGCGATGCTGACCAGGGCCATGTTCCAGATTTCGTTTGGCAGCATAGGCTTTACCCGCCGCTGGCGCGAACGCGGCAATCCGGTTCAGCGCATCGGCGCGGGTCGCAGGAAACATTGTCATTCGTCCGCTTTGACGATGCACAGCATGCTGCACCATACCGTCATCAGACCTTAGTTTCTGCCAACTGGGGACGCGATCAGGGTGGCTGGGCAGGTACAGCAGGTGGATCGGGCTGCCCGGTCGCCCTTACCGAGACGCCGTCGCTGTCGAGCGTGATGCCAAAGCCGCCGACATCAGTATCGATCGCAACCCCATTGTCGGGATCGATGCGGATTGTCGGATCGCCGATGGTCACTCCCAGATCGTCGAAAATCTGCGGCATCTCGGGCTCGGGCTCGGGGCGCGGGCGCGACTGCGGGGCCGCGCCGGGGATCGCCCGGCTCATGAAATCGCGCCAGATCTGGGCCGGCACCCCGCCGCCGGTCATGCCGCCGCCCGACCGCCCTCTCAACGGGCTGTTGTCGTCGTTGCCGATCCATACCCCGACCACCAGGTCGCCCGCGAACCCGACGAACAGCGCATCGCGATTGTCCTGCGTCGTGCCGGTCTTGCCATAGGCCGGGATGGCCAGACGCGCCGCACGGCCCGTGCCGCCGTCGACCGCGCCGCGCAGCAGGTCGAGCATGTCTTCACGCACCCGGCGCGGCAGCCCGCTACGCCCATCGAACAATCGCGCGATGGCGCCGGCTTCCTCCTCGCGCAGCGCATGCGCGCTCACTGGCCCGTCATTGCCCGCCACCATGGCATAGGCCGCGGTCAGTTCGATGAGCGTCGTGCCCGCGCTGCCCAGCGCCACGCTGGCATTATCGGGCAACTCGCCGCTCAGGCCCAAGTCGCGCGCCGCCTGCCGCACCGCCGCCCCGCCGAGCTGGCTGTACAGCCGCACCGCGACCACGTTGCTCGACTGGGCAAAGGCTTCGCGCAGCGCAATCTCGCCGCGATAGCGCCCGCCATAATTGGCCGGCCGGTAATCGCCCTCCTCTATGGGGCTGTCGTCGACCAGCGTGTCCGGCGTCAGGCCGCTGCGCAGCGCCGCCAGATAGACCGCCAGCTTGAACGTCGATCCCGGCTGGCGCCGCGCCTGGGTTGCCCGGTTGAACGGCGATTGCCGGTAATCGCGCCCGCCGATCATCGCCACCACTTCGCCATTGGGCCGCATCGCCACCAGCGCGATCTGCGCCCCATTGAGGTCGCCGCGCGCCGTCACCCGCCGGGCGATGTCCTGCAACCGCGCGTTCAGCGTCGTCGTCACCCGCGCGTCGCCATAGCCGGGGCGGATGGTCGCCCGGGCCCGAGGCATCGCCCAGTCGGCGAAATATGTCCCGCTCGGCAGGCTCGGGCGGGCGCGGATGTCGATCGATGCCGGCGCGACCCGCCGCGCCTCGTCCGCGGTCAGATACCCCGCCGCCACCATGGCGACCAGCACCACCCGCTGGCGTTCGCGTGCACGCACCAGGTTGCGGGTCGGGGCCAGCCGCGACGGTGCCTTTACCAGGCCGGCCAGCATCGTCGCCTGCGACAGGGTCAGCCGCTCGGGCCGCCGATAGAAATAATGCAGCGACGCCGCGCGCAGCCCGTACACATTGTCGCCGAAATAGGCGTTCGACAGGTATCGCGACAGGATATCGTCCTTGGTCAGCCACGCCTCCATCCACCAGGCAATCAACAGTTCGCGCGCCTTGCGGCTCATCGTCTGGTCGGCGTTCAGGACTGTGATCTTGGCAAGCTGCTGGGTGATCGTGCTGCCGCCCTGCGTCGCCCCGCCGCTGACATTGCTCCAGGCGGCACGGGCAAAACCGCGCGGGTCGATACCCCAGTGCGCATAAAACCGCCGGTCCTCGATCGCCAGAAACGCCTCGATGACATGCGGGGGCAGGGTTTTGACATCGACCGGCTCAGCGACCACCGCGCCGTTGCGCGCGATCGGCCGCCCCTCGGCGCTGACCAGGGTCAGCTGCGGCGGGACGATCGGCTCGAGCGATTTTGACAGCGGGGCGGTCAGCGCCAGCCAGGCCACCGCTACGATGAACAACGCAAACGCTGCGCCCAGCCCGCGCTTGATCCACCGCCAGCGGCCCCGCCAGCCCGGAACCCGCGGCGCGGTCGGTGGCGGGGTATCCGGCGGCAGCATCCCGCCATCGCCGCGATGCGCCGGCGGCACCGCTCCGCCAGCCGGCGGTACCGTTCCAACAGCCGGTGGCATCGTGGCCCGGGACCGCACCGGCGCATCGATGATGCCGCGCAACTCGGCCTCCAGCTCGTCGATCGTCCGGCGGCGTGGCTGAGTCGACGATTGTGGCGAAGACTGCGACCGCTGACCGCCGTTCGCCGCGGTTCCGCCATAGCCGTCGGGCAAGCCAAAGGGATCGCTCTCGCTCATCGCACTGTATTAGCCTGATACCACACAACTACCAAGCGCATATTGAACCACACCGGCGCTTTGGCAACAGCCGATGCGCGCCCCACGCGCCGTCCCCGGCTTACAGGTGCAGCGGACCATGCTCCAGTTGCGGCAGGACATGCCGCGCGAACAGGTCGCATTCGGATGCATGCGGATAGCCTGATAGGATGAACGCCTCCATCCCCTCGTCCTGATAGGCGCGCAGCTTGGCCAGCACCTGATCGGGATCGCCGACGATCGCCGCGCCGCAGCCCGATCGCGCCCGGCCGATACCGGTCCACAAATTGGCCTCGACAAACCCGTCGCCATCCGCCGCGCCGCGCAACTCGGCCTGGCGCTGCACCCCGAAATTGGCCGCGTCCAGGCTCTTGCCGCGGATCGCATCGCCGGCCGCGCTGTCCAGCCGCGACAACAGCCGGTCGGCATAGGCGCGCGCCTCGCTCTCGCTCTCGCGCACGATGACATGCGCGCGATAGCCGAATTTCAGCGTTCGGCCATAAGCCGCGGCGCGGGCGCGCATGTCGGCGACCACCTCGCGCACCTTGTCCATCGTGTCGGGCCACATCAGATAGACATCGGCCGCCTGCGCCGCCGCATCGCGCGCCACCGGGGACAATCCACCGAAATACAGCGGCGGGCAGCGACCCGTGCCGGTCGTCATGCGCGGCGGATCGATGGCCAGCTGGTAAAATTCGCCGGCCATGTCCACCGGCTCGCCGTTCAGCATGGTGCGCAATATCTGCATCGCCTCGACGGTGCGCCGGTATCGCGCCATCCCCTCCATTGTCTCGCCGGGAATATCAGACGATATGATGTTGATCGTCAGACGCGGCAGGCCGCCGGCGGTCGCCCCCAATATCCGGTCGAGCGTCGCGATCCGCCGCGCCAGCTGCGGTGGCCAGTCCTCGCCGATACGCACCGCCATCAACAGCCGGATGCGTGCGATCATCGGCGCGATCGCGGCGGCGAATACCGTGGTATCCATTCCCAGCGCATAGCCCGACGGCAACAGGATATTGTCGAACCCGCCCTTTTCCGCGGCCAGCACGATGTTGCGGCAATGCTCCCACGACGATTGCAGCATCGGGTCGGGCACGCCCAGATACTCGTAATCATCGTCGCACAGCGCTGAAAACCAGCTCACTTCGCATTGCCGGGTCACGGCAGCGGCTCCCCGCGCGCCGCCACCAGCACCGCATACCAGTCCTGCCGGCTCCAGCGCAGCTTCAGCGCATCCATCGCATCGACCACCCGCGCCGCATTTTGCGTGCCGACGATCGGGATGATGCCCGCTGGATGCGCCATCAGCCAGCCATAGGCGGCGGCCGCCCGGCTCACCCCGGCGCTCGCCGCCACCCGGTCGAGCTCGCCCGCCACCGCCTGCTCGCGCGCCGTGACCGGCTTGGCGATCCGCCCCCCGGCCAGCGGCGACCAGGCCAGCGGGGTCAGCCCATGCTCCATCGCGATCGGCAGGATGCGGTCCTCGATCGCCTCGATCGC
>JANNMK010000011.1:0-1663 GCA_031397785.1 Sphingomonas sp.
GTTCAGGACGGCAGCGTGGTGCATGGCGACGCCGGTGTGCCGACCCTGATTGGCGAGGATGTGCTGATCGGCCATATGGCGTTGCTGCATGGCTGCACGCTGATGGACCGGGCATTCGTCGGACTGGGGGCGATCGTCATGAACCATTGCATCATCGAAGGCGACGCGGTGCTGGCGGCGGGCGCGATGCTGACCGAACGCAAGCATATCCTGTCCGGGGACGTATGGGGCGGACGACCGGCGGCAAAGATGCGCGACTTGCCCGACCAGGCTGTGCAGGCGATGCGCATGGGCAGCGCCCATTATGTCGCCAACGCCGCGCGCCACGCCCGCGCGCTCGCCGCGGGGCATGGCCCGGACTGACAGTCAGAAATCGAAATTGACAGTGAGCCGGGCATTGCGCGGCGCGCCGGTCGAAATATTATTGTCGTTGTGCGCGTTCGGGAAATAGCGTTCGCCGAGCAGATTTTCGACATTGACCTGTGCGTCGATGCCGTCGGCGATCTCGACAAACAGCGCGGCATCGACGCGGGTATAGGCCGGCAGCCGGGTCACATTGCTGATAGATGCGAAACTTGACGACTGGTGATAGATGCCAAGCCCGGCCCCGAACCGGTCGGTGATGTCGTAGCGGTTCCACAGGCTGAACTGGTGGCGCGGCACCTGGGCCACCGTCCGCCCGGCGGGCGCAGCGGCGGTCGTTTCGCTGATTTCCGCCTTCACCCGCGCATAGCCCGCCGCGACCTGCCAGCGATCGGTGAGCTGGCCGGTCAGACCGATTTCCAGACCCGAACTGCGTTGCGCGCCGGTGAGCACCACCGTGCCGGCCACCGGGCTAGCCGCGCGGCTGTTGCTGCGGTCGAGCCGGAATACCGCGGCGGTGAGGCTGAGCGCCGGGGTGATCTCCCATTTGGCGCCGACCTCGTAATTGTCGAATTCCTCGGGTTCGAGCGCGGCGCTGGTAAGGTCGAGGCCGATGAACTGGTCACCGGATTGCGGCAGAAAGGATTTGGTATAGCTCGCATAGAGCGAAGCGCTGGGGATCGGCTTGACGATAAGGCCGACGCGCGGCGACCACAGATCGTCGGTTCGGGCAAAGCTTTGCGCGGTAAACAGGTTGGTCGCGGCAAGATCGAACCGGTCGTAGCGCAGCCCGGCGACGAATTCGACCGCATCGGTGAGGGCGATCTGGTCCTGAACATAGAGTGACAGCTGGTTGAGATCCGATCGCACCGCGCGGTTGCTGTTGCCCGTCGGCCCGGCGACGAAGCTGACCGCCGGGATGCTGGCCGGATCGCGGAACAATATGTCGGTACGGCGGCTGGCTGCGGTGAGCGCAGGCGTGAAAAAGCCGTTGATGCGTTCGTTGCGGGTTTGCTGGTCGCTGTATTCGGCGCCGATCAGCAGGACATGGCCGATGCCGCCGGTATCGCCGCGCCAGATGGCGTTGACCTGGCCGATGGCGGTCTGCCGCCGGGTCGGGTCGGCATAGGCTTCGATGCCGATCACCTGCTGGCCGACGAAGGAGCCCGATGTGGCGGTGCGAACGGCGGTCGCGGGAAACACATTGGTGTAGATCTTGTCATAGTCGCCATAGAGCGCCTGGGCGGACAGGGTCAGACTGTCGGAAAGATCGGCTTCGATACGGGCGGTGCCGACATGC
>JANNMK010000053.1:0-15396 GCA_031397785.1 Sphingomonas sp.
TAATACCTCATCGCGCACCATGCCCATGCTGGTGTCGCGGCGAATGGTGACGGCATCATCGTCGATCGCCGCAAAAAAGCTCGGCCAGCCGGAGCCGCTGTCATATTTAGTCTGGCTGTCGAACAGGGGCGCGCCGCATGCGCCGCAGACATAGACGCCATCGGCCTTGTGCACGTTGAACGCGCCGGAAAAGGCCCGCTCGGTGCCATGTTCGCGCAGCACATGATAGCGTTCAGGGCCGAGTTCGGCGCGCCATTCGGCTTCGGTTTTTGCAATCTTGTCCATGGCGGCCAAGATGAGGCGGGGAAGCGCGTTTTTCAAGCCGGAACACGCGTGGCGCGGGCCAGCCAGTCGAGCAGCACCGGCGCGCGGGCCAGCAGGGCCAGGCCAGGACGGTTCCAGCCCGGCGATTCGGCCATCGCCCACGCCAGACGCGCCACCGTCATCGGCCGTGCGATGCGATTGCCAAAATCCGTCTGCCAGCGATCGGCCTTTTGACCCTGACGCCATGCCGCCACTGCCGAGGCGCTGGCGGCAAGGGCAATGCCCATGCCTTCGCCCGCCAGACTGGGGATACACGCCGCCTGATCGCCCAACCGCCATAGCCCTGCGGTGCCCTGCGTCGCTCGCCAACCATAGGGCACGGCGGCAATGGCATCGATACTGCCGACCTGTGCACCCGCCGCAAGCCGTTCGCCAAGCAGCGGATTTTCGGCTCCCCAAGCCGCGATCAGCGCCTCGGGTCGCCCACCCGCTACGCTCAACCGCGATTTATGGACCGCAAGACACAGGTTGGCGCTGCCATCTTCCTGCACGACCAGCCCCGCATAGCCGCGATCGAACAGAAACAGCTCGACCGCGCCGCCAACCAGCGCGTTCACTGCAGGCGATGCTCCGATCCGCAATCGCAGGCCTATCACCGGATCGCGCGCAGCGCGGCCTGGCGCAGCGCGGCTGGTGCCCGCCAGAGGATATTTGCCGGTAGCGAGGAAAATTGCGTCGCTGGCGATGCTGGTCCCGTCGCTCGTGCCTGCCCTGCCATCGCCCACCGTCTTGATCGTGACTCCTCGCTCGACGGCGGTGCCCGACGCGATAGCGGCATCGAGCAGCAGCGTATCGAGCCGACGGCGGGACAGCCCCATGCCTGGTTGCGGCAATGGTGCTTCGACAACGCGGCGACCGGCGAACAGCCGGACATGGGTGACAAGACTGCCGCCCAGCGCCGCACGGTCCAGCCCGAGCCGGTCGAGCGCCGCCACCGATTGCCACGACAGGAAACCGCCACAGATCGCGTCACCCGTTTCGCGGTTTTTCTCGATCAGCAGCGCCGATGCTCCGCCGCGGCTGAGCGCAATCGCGGCGGCGCTGCCGGCGATTCCCGAGCCGACGATCAGCGGTCGCGACGCGGTCACTTCACCCGCTCGACGCACAGCCGGTAAGGAAACCATCGCCGCACTTGCGCTGCGTCGATTCCGGCATCGGCAAGCATCGCCTGCCACTCACGCTCGCGAAAACTGCGCGCGATCGACAATTGGCCGTCGCGCCGGACAATCGGATCGACCAGCGCCAGGGTCGCCAGCGCCGGATAGCCGACGAACGGCAGCCGGAGCCGGTGGAGATCGTTGACGAACCAGCCTGCCGCCGCCTCTGCTTCCATGAACGAGAGGAAATCGCGCCGTTCGCCATCGCTCATGTGGTGAGTGACCAGGCTGGACAGGATGATGTCCCACCCCTGGCCCGCCAGATCGCGATAATCGCCGGTCAGGTAGCGGATGACCGGCAGATGTTGCTCGCTTAATGCCCGCGCCACCGTCTCGCTACGCGGGTTGAGGTCGATGCCGACCAGCGTGACTTCGACCTCGCTCGCTCGTGCCCAGCGGGCGATCGCGCGCAGCATGCCACCATCGCCAAAGCCGACATCGAGGATCCTCAGCACCGGTGCGGGCGGGTGCACCGGGTTGCTGGGGGCTGCATCCTGCGCCGCGCAAAGCGCCGCAGCCGCTTTTGCGCTCGCCACCTGCCGGACGAACGAAAGCGTCGGTCGCGCCGCCAGCGTCAGCCGGTTGATCCGCGCCAGATGCGTCAGCACGCGCGCATAGCGGGCGTCGGGGAGCGCGACGGCGTCCATTTCCTCCTCGCGTTCGACGCGGGAACCGAGCGGCGTGAACGGGTTCATGGCCGAAAATCGAGACCGATTGCTTCGGCGGCAAGGCCGGGGCCAAAGGCCAGCGCCAATCCCGGCCCGCTGGCCCGTTCGGCGATCATCCGTTCGATCACGAACATCACGGTTGCCGATGACATATTGCCCGATTCGGCCAGGATGGCGCGGCTCGGTGCGAGCGCGGCCTTGTCGAGGCCAAGCGCGCGCTCGACCGCATCGAGGATCGAGCGCCCACCGGCATGGACCGCCAGATTGGCGGGAACCCCATCACCGAACAGTGCGGCCTTGGTCGCGGTCTGGCCCAGCGCCGCTTCGATCCGTGCCGGAACCTCGCCCGACAGCCGCATGATAAAGCCCTGTTCGCCGATATCCCAGCGGATCAGTTCGTTCGACAGCGGCAATGCCAGGCTCAATCCGTCACCCAGTCCGACCGGTCCGGACCCGGCATCGATGATTGCCGCCGCCGCCCCATCGCTGAATTGCAGCATCGCCAGCAACGGCTCGATCGCGCGATTGTCCTCGAGGTGGAGCGTCGACAGTTCGACACTGACCAGCAGCACCCGTGCCTCCGGCTCCGACCGGACGATATGGCGTGCAGCGCGCAGCGCGGTGACCCCGGCATAACAGCCCATGAAGCCGATCAGCAGCCGCTCGACCCCTGCGTCGAGGCCGATCTGCCGGGCGATAATCTGGTCGATGCCCGGCGCGACGAAACCGGTGCAGCTGGCGACCACAAGATGAGTGATTTCTGCGGGATCGAAGGCAAGTTTGTCGATTGCCTCGAGCGCCAGGCGCGGGGCGTGGTCGGCATAGGCCGCCATCCGCGCCGATGTGCTCGGCAGGTCGGTTCCGGCATAAAATCCGCCGGGATCGACAGGCGATCCGCCATCCGATGTCGGCGGCAGCACCGACCAGCGGTGCGCGATGCCCGATCGTTCTGCCATCCGTTCGAACACGCGCCGCGCGCGCGGGTCGGCAAAGCGGGCTGCTGCCCAGGCGATAAAGCTGGCGTGGATGTCGTGCGATGGGCGCGCGGTGGCGATATCACGGATACAGGCGGTTACCGCCATCGCTGGCTTTGCCGCGGGGGGTGGGGGGAGGGCATCTCAACGCTTCCTTTACCATGAATATCTAGACCATAACGCCTATGACCGATCGATGGACCAGTCGGCGGTGCAGTTGATGCCCCACCCCGCGATGCCCGGCCTGCGCCTGCGGGTTGCCATATTGTTCGTGCTGGCGCTATTTGCGCCCGCTTCCGTGCAGGCGCAATGCCTTCTATGTACCAGCGACGACGCGCCTGCCGATGCCATCACCGCGCGCGACGCTGCCGAAATGCCGCTGAATGTGACGATCACCGCCGATCTCGATTTTTCGCGGCTGGCGGCCGGGACAGGCGGCGGCACCGTAACACTCGATCCCACCAGCGGCACCAGCGTCGCGCGCGGCAATGTCGCAGCGATCGGCGGATTCGGCTTTGGCGGGCGGG
Organism: Sphingomonas sp.; assembly: GCA_031397785.1. GTDB lineage: Bacteria > Pseudomonadota > Alphaproteobacteria > Sphingomonadales > Sphingomonadaceae > Sphingopyxis. Next base: position 3,651 of record JANNMK010000053.1, read on the forward strand.
TCAGCGTCACCGGAACGCCGGGCCGAACGATCCGCATCAGCTTGCCCGACACTGTTGTCCTGACCTCGTCGACCGGTCGCACCGCCTATGTCCGCGACCTTGTCACCAGTTTGCCGCCACTGGCGCGAATCGGCATCAGCGGGCGGCTCGATTTCGTCTTCGGCGGGCGGCTGGAAATCGACGGCGGGGCCGACGGCAGCTATACCGGGCGGGTCGCCATCACCGTCAGCTATGAATAACCGGATTTACCGCCCGCCGCTCGCCGCGACCCGCGCAATGTCCAGCAGCCCGGCACGCAGCACCAGCATTCCGGCGTTGTCGGGCGCTTTCAACGCGCGTTCCAGATTGTGCAGCCGTTCGACCAGTCGGGCGACACGATCCGCATCCCACAGGCCGAGCTGGCGGGTGACATGCGTCTTTTCCTTCCAGAATATTCCGCGCCCGTGGCTTTCCATTACCCGACCTATGGCGCGCCCCTGCTCGACATGGGCGCGCAGCTGGAGCAGCTCGACCGCCCGGCGGCTTAGCGCGCGCAGCAGGCGGATGTCGCCGCTGCCGGTCGCTTCGAGTGTCGCGAACAATTCAGGGAGCGCGGCCAGCCGCCCCTCGAGCACGATATTGACCGCTGCGCCCACATTCTCTTCGGGCAGGTCGGCGCCGATTGCCTGCCATTGCGCGATTTCGGCGGTTACCGGTGCAGCCAGGGTGGCATCGCAATAAAGCGCCAGCTTTTCGATCTCGCGCGCGATCAGCCCGCGGTCGCCGCCAGTTGCGTCGATGATTGCGGCCGCCACGCCCCGCCCGAGCTTCAGGCCCAGCGGCGCGGCAATGGCTTCGGCGATGCGTGCGGCGTCCTGCCCCTCCGGTGGATAGGAAATGACCAGTACCGCTGTGGCATGTTTCTCCGCCAGTCTGGCCAGTTTCGATTTGCCGGTGATGCCCGCGCCGATGACGATCGCCGGATTGCCCGCCGCCGGTGCCTCGATCAGCCCCTCACATGCCGCCAGCAATTCATCCCCGCTGCCGGAAAACAGCCCGATGCTTATCCAGCGCCGTCCGCCGAACAGGCCGATTGCCGCCGCTTCATCGGCCAGCAACGCCGGGTCGTCTTTGAGGCGCGCAGGCGACAAATCGACCCGGTCGGCATCGGCGCCCATCGCCTTTGCCAGATCGGCCATCATCGCCCGCGACCCCGCTTCGTCCGGACCGCCAAGCACGTAAAGGCGGATGGCAGGGTCCGGCCGGGCCAGCGCCTGCGCGGCGGCAGCGCCTTTGAGCTGCATCAGCGCTGCGGCACGGGCGCGGCGGTCGCCGCCTGATTGCGCGCATAAACCGCGACCCGCGCGACAATCTGGTCGGCAATGTCTTCGGCCAGCCGCTCGAGCGCGCTGCGTTCTGCGGCAATGGTCGCATATTCGCTGCCGACGACATCGATGCCCATGTCGGATGCAGCCGTCGCATCGACGACCGTGCTGCCATCTTGCGAATCGACCAGCTGCCAGCGCGCGCGCAGCGTGCGGCGCTCGCGCGTCACGGCATCGTCGGTGCGGATGCCGAAACCGCTGATCTGGTCGTCGAGCCGGACATCGATGCGATAGCGGCGTTCGGGGCTGGTGTCGGTAATCCTCAACCGGTCGCGCAATGCGCCGCGCACCAGCCAGCCCGCTTCGCCCTCGACATGGGCGACGCTGACCGCGGCGAGTGTCGAGCCGACTGCGCCGCGACTGCCGCCGGCATAAAGCGGTTGCAGCCCACAGGCGGCGAGCGCGGGGACGAGAAGCATGGCGAGAAGCGCAGGACGGATCATGCGACGATATTGACCAAGCGGTCGGGGACGACAATCACTCTTTTGACCGTTGCGCCATCGATGCTGCGCCGCACCTTTTCATTGGCGAGCGCGATTGCCTCCAGCTCGGCCTTGTCGATGCCTTTGGCGACAGTGATCGTATCGCGCAGCTTGCCCATCACCTGCAGCGCGATGGTCACTTCGTCGTCGATCAGCAATGCCGCATCGGCAATCGGCCAGGCGGCGTCGGCGATCAGCCCGCTTTCCCCGCGCAAAGCCCAGATTTCCTCGGCGATATGCGGCAGCATCGGCGCGACCAGCAACGTCAGCGTGCGCGCGCCATCGTCGCGGCTCGCGGATGGCGCGGCCTTCTCGAGCGTATTGGCGAGCGCATAGATTTTCGCCACCGCCTTGTTGAAGGCGAGAGCATCGATATCGGCGGCGACGGCGGCGATGGTCTTGTGCGTCGCGCGGTCGATGGCGATGTCTTTCTCCGCGCTGCCCGAAACAGGCTGGGTCGCGATCCGCCACAGCCGCTGGACGAACCGCCAGCAGCCCTCGATGCCGCTTTCCGACCATGGCAGATCGCGTTCGGGCGGGCTGTCCGACAGCATGAACCAGCGCACCGCATCAGCACCATATTGATCGATAATGGCATCGGGATCGACGACATTCTTCTTCGACTTGGACATTTTCTCGATGCGGCCAACCTTTGCCGGCTTGCCGCTGGCCTTTACAAAACATTTTCCGTCGCGAAACTCAACTTCGTCTGGCGACAACCAATGCCACTCGCTTACTGAAATCTGGTTCTTGAGCCCGTATTCTGGATTTCGTTCGCTCGCCGAGTAATCATCCCTCCAACCATAAGTCTCGTGCGTCACCATCCCCTGGGTGAACAGGCTCGCAAAGGGCTCGTCGATCGTCAGCTGGCCCATCCGCTTGAGCGCGCGCGTCCAGAAGCGCGCATAGAGCAGATGCAATATCGCATGCTCGACCCCGCCGATATATTGATCGACCGGCAGCCAGCGGGCGATGTCGGCAGCTTCGAACGGCTTGTCGGCGGGCTGGCTGGCAAAGCGCAGGAAATACCAGCTTGAATTGGTGAAGGTATCCAGCGTGTCGGTTTCGCGCAGCGCCGGCTCCTTGCAATTGGGGCAGGGCACATGCTTCCAGGTCGGGTGGCGGTCCAGCGGGTTGCCCGGCGTGGCAAAATCGACATCGTCCGGCAGCACCACCGGCAACTGGCTGCGCGGCACCGGCAATATCCCGCAAAACGCGCAATGGATGATCGGGATCGGCGTCCCCCAATAGCGCTGCCGCGACACGCCCCAGTCGCGCAGGCGATATTGCACCTGGCCTTCGCCCCAGCCCTCGCCTTCGGCGCGAGCGATGACGGCCGCCTTGGCATCGGCGATGCTCATGCCGTCGATAAACCCCGAATTGACGATGATGCCATCGGCGGCAAAGGCGTCCTTGCCGCGAAACTCCGGCGCAACGGCATCGCCATCGGCGACCACGCGGCGCACGGGCAGATCATATTTGCGTGCGAAATCGAGGTCGCGCTGGTCATGCGCGGGAACCCCCATGACCGCCCCTGTGCCATAATCCATCAGCACGAAATTGGCGACGAATACCGGCAGTCGCGCACCGTCGATCAACGGGTGATCGACCGTCAGTCCGGTATCGAAGCCCAGTTTTTCGGCGGTATCGATCTCCGCCGCCGTGGTCCCGCCCCGGCGGCATTCATCGATAAATTGTTCGAGCGCATAGCGTTTGGCGGCCAGTTGCTGCGCCAATGGGTGATCGGCGGCAATCGCGACAAAACTCGCACCGAAAATCGTGTCGGGGCGCGTCGTATATACATCGATGGTCTCGTCCGAACCGCTCACTGCAAAACTGGCGCGCATGCCCTTTGATTTGCCGATCCAGTTTTCCTGCATCAGCCGCACTTTGTCGGGCCATTTATCGAGCGTCTGGAGCCCGTCGAGCAGATCGTCGGCAAAATCGGTGATCCGTAAAAACCACTGGCTCAGCTTCTTCTTCTCGACCAGCGCGCCGGATCGCCAGCCGCGCCCGTCGATCACCTGTTCGTTGGCCAGCACGGTCATGTCGACCGGATCCCAGTTGACCGACGACAGCTTGCGATAGACCAGCCCCGCCTTGACCATGTCGAGGAACAGCGACTGTTCATGACCATAATAGTCGGGTTCGCAGGTCGCGACTTCGCGGCTCCAGTCTATGGCGAGGCCGAGGCGCTTCAACTGAGCGCGCATCGCCGCGATATTGGCTCGGGTCCAGTCGCCGGGATGGACGCCCTTTTCCATCGCCGCATTTTCGGCCGGCATGCCAAAGGCGTCCCACCCCATCGGATGCAGCACCGCATGGCCGGTCATCGCCTTGTAGCGCGCGATGACATCCCCCATCGCATAGTTGCGGACATGCCCCATATGGATGCGCCCCGATGGATAGGGAAACATTTCGAGCACATAGGCGGGCGGCCGGTCGGGATGGCGATCGGCATTGAAGCAATCGGCGGCGTCCCACGCGGCCTGCCAGCGGCTATCTGCGGCCATCGGGTTGAACCGCTGGTCGGTCATCGATCAAATCCCTCTGAACCGTTCAGGCTGAGCGTGCTGAAGCCGTGATTCCCCGAGCGAGCAAGAAATCGCGATTCGCCAAGCTCAGGGCAAACGGGAAACTTATTCGCCCGCCAGCGCGGTGCGGCGCAGGTCGCGGGCCTTGGTAAGAATGATTTCCTCGATCCGCTGCACCGTTGCGGCAGCCAGCGGGGCGTCGGTCCACGCACCATTCTGCGATACCTGACGCGCGCCCGAAACGCGCAGCGCGTCGGCGCGAAGATCCCGGTCAAGGATAGCGACGGTCAGCTTGATGCGCTCGCCCGGGTTCGCCGGGTTGGCATACCAGTCGGTGACGATCACTCCGCCGTTGGAATCTGTCTGCAACAGCGGCGCGAACGACAATGCGTCGAGGCTGGCGCGCCAAAGATAAGCGTTGACTCCGATCGTCGTGACCTGGCTCGCGGCGAGATCGGGTGCGGCACGTTCGCGCCCGCCGCATGCGCCGAGCGTCAGCGCGAGCGCGATACCGGCAGCGATTGCGGCGCGGGTTGCTGTCGGTGTGGAGTGGTGCGGAACGATCTGGTGCATGGCCGGGGCATAAATCCTGTTAGGACGCATTGGGACGCAAAGGCTCGAAACCGTCGTTTGGGCCGCATCTGCGTCTGATGCGGGGCTTCTAGCCGCGCCGATGCAGCGGGGCAAGCCACGCAACACCGCCAGGTCGGCACCTCGTCCGATGGCATGACAAAGCTGGCCGGGCGCTGAACGCCATGTTTCCGGTGCAACGATGCAACACCTTTGCGACAAAGCGGTTCTAATGCTGGCAATGGCACTGACAATGATGCTATTGGCTGAATGGAAGAGGAGTCGTTTTTCGCGATGATGTCGGATCGGACCTTTGCAGCTGTCGGTCTTGGCGCGCTTGTCGCTGCCGGTCTTGCTGCTTCGCCTGCGCTCAGCGCGGGCGCGACCGATCGTGCCACCGCGCTTTCGTCGCTCATCGGCCGCTTCACTCCGGCGACCGGCGATCCGGTATTGCTCGCCCGTTATGCCCGTCTGTCTGACGAGGCGAAGCGCAATTTCCGCTTCACCCCGGCGATGGCTCGATCGGAAAATCGCGCCGTAACCCTTGTCCGTCGCGCGACACCGGCGACCGTCACCGGCAATGCCAACAGCGCATTGGCCAATGCGACCCAGGCGATTGCCATTACTCCGGTCACCTACCGTCTGGGCTCGGCGGTCGGATACACCGCCTTTGCGTCGAATGTGCGCAGCGGAACCGTCGATATCGCGGCGCTGCCGCAGGCCAGCCGCCCTGTCGATCCGACGCTTCGTCCGTCGCGCTTCGGTGCTGACATGCGGCTCGACAGCCGGTCCAGCCCGGTCGCCACCGCACAGGCCGGTGATCGCTCGCTCGATCCGGAACGCGCCTATTCGGTCGATGTCACCGGCAGCTATCGCCTGTCGCGCAATGTCGATGTCACCGCCGGTGTCCGCCTTCAGCGGGAAAATGACCGTCTCGCTCCTCTGACCGATCAGCGTCAGGACAGCCAGGCCGTCTATGTCGGAACGCAGTTCCGCTTCTGATCATCGGGCCGCATGGCCAGTCTATATCGACCAGGCATCGATGGCCGCCCATCCTGTGGCACCATGGTATCGCAGCCCGCGAAACTTTTGCCGGGTCACGCCGCCCAGCGCGACCGCGCGGCCGCCAAATGCCGACGCCAGCCGCACAAATCCTGCCAGGCCGATAGCTGGTGCACCGGCATGAGAGCGCGTCGGCCACACCGGCGAAATCAGCACAGCATCGGCCCGCGCGCGCAGTGCGGCGGCGGCTTCGCGGGAATCGTGCACCGGCATGCTGGTAAATCCCCGCCGCTTTCGTGCCGTCGATGCCCCGCGTCCGGCATGGCGCCCGTCGAACCCGGGGGCCGCCCCTGCGCCCGACAGCAGCAGCAGGTGGCGTTTTGCCCGCGCGATACGCCGCAAAGCCCGGATCAGCTCGGTCCTCCCGGCTGCTGCCAATGCATAGGGGCGCACGACGATCGCCGAGCGCGGCGGCATATGCGCGGCGATATGCGGCATTGCACGGCCCAGCCGTGCGTCGGTCATCAACCAGCAAGCCGGCACGCGTTTAACCGGTCGGTGCGGGACAGAGGCTTGGCGGATCAGCATCGCACCCCCTATAGCCCAGCGTCATGATGCCGCCACCCACCGCGCCCGATGCGCCGCTCACCGATGCCGCAGCCCGTCTTTCACTCGTCCGCGATGCCATGAACCGCGCCTCGGACGATGCTCGCCGTCCAGCGCAGGACAGCGTGCTGATAGCCGTATCGAAAACCCATGATGCCGCCGCCATCCGGCCGCTGATTGCCGCAGGCCAGCGCCATTTCGGGGAAAACCGGGTGCAGGAAGCGGCGGCGAAATGGCCCGACATGCGCCTCGATCATCCCGACATCATCCTGCACATGGTCGGCCAGCTCCAATCGAACAAGGCCGAAGATGCGGTGCGGCTGTTCGATGTCATCCATGCGCTGGACCGGCCCAGCCTGCTCACCGCCCTCGCCCGGGCCATGGACAGGGCGAATCGGCGCATCCCCTGTTTCATCCAGGTCGATCTGGCCGGCGAACCGCAAAAAGGGGGCGTTGCGCCCGCACATCTTGCCGCGTTGATCGCATCGGCGCGCGCCGCCGACATTCCGCTGGCTGGCCTGATGACGGTGCCACCGGCGGGACTCGAACCCGCACCATGGTTCGCGCTGCTTGCCAAACTGGCCGACGATCACGGCCTCACCGGGCTCAGCATGGGCATGTCCGGCGACTATCCGACCGCGATCCGCACCGGTGCAACCCATGTCCGGGTCGGCACCGCCCTGTTCGGCAGCCGCTGAAGATTTTTTTCACAAAGACCGCCGAGAGGCAAATCCCTTCGCGCTCTTCGTGCCCTTTGCATGAACCACGCAAAAAGGCCCGCTCCGAGTGCCGGAGCGGGCCTTGTTCAGCCTTATATCTGGGTAATTTTTAGAACTTGCCGCGCAGCGTAATGCCATAGGTCCGCGGTTCGGCAAGGAACTGCGAGAAGATCTGGCGCCCGCCGGGATATTGCGGGTCGACAAACGGTGCCGTTGTCGCCCCCGCCTGGAACGGCGAGTTGAAGGCGACCTGCGCATATTGTGTATTGAACAGATTCTGCGCCCATAGCTCGATCGCCCACTGCTCGTCAGGACCGCGCAGGCCGATACGGGCATTGAACAGCGCGAAACCGTCCTGCTCCTTTTGCGGGAACAGATCGGATCCGGTGTTATAGTCGCCGGTCATGCGCCCATCGATATAGAACAGGCCGCTGAGGCCGCTGCTGCCGAGTTCCGGCGTCCACGTCACCGACCCGGTGGCGACGATTTCCGGCGCGTTCGACAGATTGTCGCCCGGCAGTTTGCGCAATGCGGCGGCCAGCGGCGTACCCCGTTCCGTGCCGACCAGATTGTTGCGATAGCTGGTGTCGGTGTAGGTCAGCCCGGCTGCCATGCGGAAATTGCGTGCTGGCACCAGTGACGCCTCAAGCTCCACACCCTGGGCGCGAACACCATAGCTGACGTCGCTTGCCGGGCAGACGCCGGTCGCGTCGCTCAGGTCGCGATCGGCCCCGCCCAGGCTGGTCGAACAGCCGTTGATATTCTGGACCAGAAACACCGTGCCATTGAACGTGTTCAGCTGGAAATTGTCGAAATCCTGACGGAAAGCGGCAACGCTCAGGCTGAATTCGCGGGTGCCGTATTTGGCGCCAATTTCATAGGCGTTGACGATTTCAGGGTCGAACTGGAGATTGCCGACAAATGACTGCGCGCCACCCGGTGCGGAGGCGAAGGGGAAAATCGGCCCTTTCAGCGCCGACCGGTCGAGGTTGAACCCGCCCGCCTTGTAACCGCGCGCAAAGCTGCCGTAGACCAGCAGGTCGTCGGTCGGCCGCCACGATGCGATCGCCGTTCCGGAAAACTCGCTTTCGCTGCGCCGGTCGTTGATGCTTACCCCGTTGAGTTCGGCAGTGGAATTGCCCTGACACCCAAAGGTCAGCAGCGCACCGGCCAGCGCACGCGCGGTTGCATTGGCGCTTCCCAGATCGTCGATCAGCGATGCCTGCAACGCCGGGCATGCCGTATTGTCGTTGCCGAACGTCGCGTCGAACCGCTTGCGTTCGCTGGTGTAGCGAAGGCCCAGAGTGATATCGAACGTGTCCGTCAGGTGGATGATATTGTGCGTGAATATCGCATAGTTGCGACTGTTCTGGTTATAACGGTCGCTCGTCGTTCCACGGTTACTGATGCCGTCGAGCAACGTGAAGCCGGCGACGATGTCCGGACCGGACGCGCCGGTCGCACCCGCCAGGGTTGCCGGGCCGACGCCAGGCAAGACGCAACTTGGGCTGGTCGGCGAATAAAGGCCGGCGAGCCCGCCACCAGAAATGATGCGGCAGGTAACAAACCTGCCATATTGGCTGCCGAACCGGAGATTGTCCTGCACGCGCAGGTCTTCGTTGGCGAAAAAGCCGCCAACCAGCCAGTCAAGCGTGCCGTCGAACGCTTCGCCCTGCAACCGCAGTTCCTGCGTGAAGGTCCTGAACTGGCGAAACCCGGTGTCGCCAGGTGCGCGGAACAGAATATCGACAGTGCCATAATCCGTGTCGGACGCCTGGCCGCTCTTGTAATCGCGATAGGCGGTGATCGAGGTCAGATTGGCACCGCCAAGGTCATAGTTGACCTCGAGGCTGAGGCCGCCATCGGTGGTCTTGCCGGAAAAACTGCGACCGGGGCTGACAAAGATCTCGCGGCTGTAGCCCTGATTGAACGCCGCCAGCGGCTGGCCGAGGTCGCGCAGCACGTTGATGATGTTGTTGCCGGTCGTCTGCAACGGAGCCAGCGGCGTCGACGGATTGTTGAGGTTGCCGATGAATTCATTGACGCTGTTGTCGATATAGGTCGCGGCGCAGCATTCTTCGGTGCGGCGCGTGTAATCGCCGATCAGCCGGAAACTGAGCGCATCGCTGGGCTCGAACAGGATCTGGCCGCGCACGAAGTAGCGATCGCGATTGTTGACATCGACATTGTTGGTGGTGTCGCGATAGAATCCGTCGCGCTTGACATAGACGCCGTCGAGCCGCGCCGCGATGGTGTCGGTCAAGGGGCCGGTGACGCCGCCGGCAACGCGGATATAATCGTAATTGCCGTAGGTCGCCTCGAGATTGGCACCGAAATCGAAACTGGGCCGCTTCGAAATGATGCTGATGATCCCGGCCGAGGCATTGCGCCCGCCCAGCGTGCCTTGCGGACCGCGCAGCACCTCGACCCGGTCGATCTCACCCAGTTCGTTGAGACCGATGCCAGAGCGTGAGCGATAGACGCCGTCGATGAACACTGCGACCGAGCTTTCGAGGCCGGGATTGTCGCCGACCGTACCGATACCGCGGATACGGGCCGAGCCATTGGCTTCGGAACCGGTCGATGACACCAGCAGCGACGGCGCAACCTGGTTGAGCTGGCGGATATCGTTCGCGCCGGAATTGGCGAGCGTCTCGGCCGATACGGCGGACACAGCGACTGGCACATCGGACAACAGCTGCGCCCGGCCCTGAGCGACGACGACGATATCGCCATTTTCCTCAGCGGCGGCGTCGGCCGCTGCGGCGTCGTCCTGCGGCGCTGCATCCTGGGCAAAGGCCGGCGCGGCGAGCGCGGCAAAACTGGCAGTCAGCAGCAGCACGCTAGCGACAGCGCGCGAAGTGCAGTTACGCATTGAAACTCTCCTCATCCACAAACGCTGCCGGGCGCACTCGTAGCGGTGCGCGTTTGCAACAAACCGCATTTATGAAATTTTCGCGTAGCTTGCCAATCCACAACTGGCTGACCATTGCGCATTGATGCCGGTGTGCGACTTCAATGTCACACTGTCTCGCGCGGCTCCCCTTGGATCAGCGCCCGCCGCTCGCCCGCCTGCCGGCGGCCTGGCCGAGCGAGAAGCGCAACAGGCGATTGCCGGCCGGCACCAGGGCATCGACGTCATCCGCCATCAGCCGCATGATCGCCGGGTGGGTCGCCTCGAGCCCACCGGTCAGCGACCCGAACGCCGGCAGGATGATGCGCTGGCCATCGCAGACGAAACAGGGCCGCGCGACGCTGCGCACCGCGGTCCTGACCCTAATCTTGGGATGGAAATGGCCAGAGATTTCGGGCCGGCTTTCGCCAGCCAGTGCTTCGTGGCGCAGGACGATGCCGTCGACCGCCGCTTCCTCGATGCGCTCGCCCGGCAGCCGTGCCGACACATCGTGATTGCCGGCGATCCAGTGGATGGAGCGCCCGCTGCCGATCCGCTCGATCAGCGCAAGGCAGGCGGTATCGATGCGGTCCGGCCCGGCGTTGTCGTGAAAATTATCCCCTAATGCCCAGATCTCGGCGGGCTGGGTGCGCTCAACCAGCGCTGCCAGCCGATCGCAGGTCGCCCGGCTGTCGAACGGCGGCAACATTTGTCCGGCGAGAGCATACCAGCTCGCCTTTTCGAAATGCAGGTCCGCCACCAGCAGCGCGCGCCGCTGCACCCAATAAAGCGCGCGTTCGGGCAGCGCCTCGAATGTCTGTCCGGCAAAGGTAAAGCTGTGCATCGCCATCGCCTACGTCGAATGGCCGGTGCCGGGCAAGCACAAAGGGTGAACCGTGGCCGCGTGCCTCAGCCGTCCGGGCGCACAGTGTCGGCCTGCGCAAAGCGGCCCAGCGCAGGATTGCTCGCACCATCCGGCAGGTCGAACGTCACCCGGCGGTTGGCAAAATCGATCGACACACGGTCGAACAGGCGCAGCGCATCCATGCCGAGCAGCAACGCGGGCCGCCGTTCGAGGTCGAGCGCGGCAAAGGCGGGCGAATTGGCATAGGCAACAGGCAGGTCGGTGAAATCGACCCCGCCGATCTTCAACCGGTCGATCACCCCGGTTTGCACCGCCAGTGTCGCACCGGTCACCCCGGTAATCTCGCCGGTGCCACCGCGCCTGCCGCGCAAACCTTCGCGCCGCACCAGCCGCTGCAGCGCCAGATTGCCGATGCTCGATTGCGCGCCGGTATCGACGATGACGTCGATCCGCCGCCCGTTCAGTTCGGCGTTGGACAGGATCATCCGGCCGGCCAGCCGCCGGGCCACCACGACAATGGCATCACCATCGTCAATTTCCGGATCGCGCGGCGGCCGGCGAGTGCGGGTCGATGCACGAATATCCATCCGCCCCGCGACGAAATCGATCAGCAACCGATGATTCTCAAGGCTGTCGATGCCGATCAGTCCCGGCCCGCCAATATTGGTCTGCGAGAATGCCGGGACGATCATGTCGCCCAGCAGGACATCG
>JANNMK010000054.1:0-8234 GCA_031397785.1 Sphingomonas sp.
AGCAGGGCGAGCCGCCAGCAACTCGCCCTGATCGCACCGATGGCGCCAGAAGTTCGCCTCGCCCGACCCGATCATCGTTGACCGGTGGGTGCGACTGGTGCAGCACTAATGTCATGGCCGATCAAATCCTCGTCTTTCCTGCCATCAACCGTGGCCGCACCGATGGCCGCACCGATGGCCGCCGCGAACGCAGCAAGTCGAGCCGTGCAAAGATCGTCGCGGCAATGCTCGATCTGGTTGAACGCGGCGATGTCCAGCCCAGCGCCGGACGGGTGGCAGACGAAGCGGGTGTGGGTCTGCGCACCGTATTTCGCCATTTCGACGAAATGGATTCGCTATATCGGGAAATGACCGAGGTTATCGAGGCGCGGGTGATGCCGCTGGTGCTGCAACCCTATGTGCACGAAGACTGGCGCGACAATTTGCGCGAACTGGCCGGACGACGCGCCAAGGTGTTCGAGGCAATCCTGCCGTTTCGCATATCGGCGAACATCAAACGCTATCAGTCGCCGTTCTTGATGGCCGACTATGTCCGGCTGATGAAACTGGAGCGGCAGATCGTCACCGCGCTGCTACCTCCAGCCGTGCTGTCCGACGATATCGGTGTCGAAGCATTGTGCGTTGCCGTGTCATTTCAAAGTTGGCGGGTGATGCGCCACGATCAGGGGCTGACCCCGGAACGAGCCGCCGCAGTGATCGCCCGGCTGGTCGACAATGCCATTGCGGCATTGCCCGCGTAACGCCGCCGATGGCACTTACGCTTTACGATTACCCCCGCGCACCCAGCCCGCGCCGTGCGCGCATTCTGCTGGCCGAAAAAAATATCGCGCATGGGACGGTGATCGTCGATCTTGCTGCACAAGAGCAGCGCAGCGATGCTTTCGGCGCGATCAACCCGCGCCTCACCGTCCCTGCCCTGCTGCTTGATAGCGGCACTGTCCTGACCGACAATGCCGCCATCGCCGCCTGGGCAGAGGCCGTACAGCCCCATCCGCCGCTGCTGGGCACCAGCCCGCTCGAAAAAGCCGCAATCGCCAGCTGGAATGGACGGGTCGAAACCGAAGGCTTCATGGCCATTGCAGAGGCGATGCGGAACAGCGCGGCGGCGATGAAAGACCGCGCGCTCCCCGGCCCGGTCGATTACCCCCAGATACCCGAGCTGGCGGAACGCGGCATGGCGCGCTTTTCCCGCTTTCTCGATACACTCGACACGCAACTTGCCGCCACTAACTGCGTTGCAGGCGCGCATTTCAGTGTCGCCGATATCACCGCAGTCGTCGCGATCGATTTCGCCCGGGTCATCCGCTTCAAGCCGATAGAAACCCACAGCAATATCGCACGCTGGCGAAACGATATGGCGCAGCGACCGAGTATGGCGCTTTAGAATATCAACTGTGGCGAGCGGGAATGTGCCTGACAACGGCGACAATCGGCTTGGCCCTGACCGCCCAAAGGACCGCCCCATGCACATCCTTCGCACTCCCGATACCGCTTTTGCCGCCATATCCGATTACCCGTTCGCGCCCCACTATACCGCCATCACCGATCCCGATGGGACGCCATTGCGTATTCACCATATCGACGAAGGGCCGCGCGACGCCGCGCCGGTGCTGCTGATGCACGGAGAGCCGAGCTGGTCCTACCTCTACCGCAAGTTCGTGCCGCCACTCGCAGCCGCCGGGTACCGCGTGGTCGCCCCGGACCTCATCGGTTTTGGCAAATCGGACAAGCCTGCCGATCGCGATGATTACAGTTATGAACGGCATGTCGGCTGGATGGCGGACTGGCTCAATGCCAACGAATTGACCGACATCACCCTATTCTGTCAGGACTGGGGCGGGCTGATCGGGCTGCGGCTGGTCGCTGCGTTTCCGGACCGCTTTGCCAGGCTTATCATCGCGAATACAGGCCTGCCCACCGGCACCGGCTGGTCTGATGGGTTCGAAAGCTGGCGCGCGTTTAGCCAGACCGTGGAGATATTTCCGACTGGCGTCATTCTGAACGGCGGAAGCGTGCGTGACCTGGGCGCTGCCGAGATCGCCGCCTATGACGCGCCCTACCCGGACGAAAGCTACAAGGCCGGCGCCCGCCAGTTCCCGACGCTGGTCCCCGTCAAACCGGATATGCCGTCTGTCAGCCAGAACAAAAAGGCCTGGGAAGTGCTTGAGCGCTTCGACAAGCCAGTGCTGACCTGTTTTTCGGACAAGGATGCCGTAACCGCAGGCGGAGAGAAAATCTTTATCGAGCGTATTCCCGGCGCGCGGGGCCAGCCACACCGCATCATCACCAATGCCGGGCACTTTTTGCAAGAAGACAAGCCCGAAGAGCTGGTCGCGCTGATCCTGGAATTCATCGGTGCGACCCAGGATCCGTCCACCATCATCTAACCACCCGCCGCGTTGGCGGCACAACGCATAGCATTATCGCCGGGTGACGGCCAAAGAACAGCGCCACAGATCAAACCCCATATCGAAGGACGACTGAAAATCGCTGGCCGGGCGAGCGCATGACGGGCTTGCGCGAGAGTGTGCCAGCGATATGGATGCGCCCAGTCATCCGGAGAGACCCGCCCCATGAAAACCCGCGCCGCCGTTGCCTTTGCTGCCAAACAGCCGCTCGAGATCGTCGAGCTCGATCTCGACGGACCGCGCGCCGGTGAGGTGCTGGTCGAAATCATGGCAACCGGTATCTGCCATACCGATGCCTATACGCTGGGCGGGCTCGACAGCGAAGGGCTGTTCCCCAGCGTGCTCGGTCATGAGGGGGCGGGCGTGGTGCGGGAGGTCGGTAGCGGCGTCACCAGCGTCGCGCCCGGCGATCATGTCATACCACTTTACACGCCGGAATGCCGCAACTGCAAAAGCTGCCTGTCAGGCAAGACCAACCTGTGCACCGCCATCCGCGCGACGCAGGGGCGCGGGCTGATGCCGGACGGCACCAGCCGCTTTTCCTATAGGGGGCAGCCCATCTTCCATTATATGGGATGTTCGACCTTCGCCAACTTCACTGTCCTGCCGGAAATTGCGGTTGCGAAAATCCGCAAGGATGCTCCGTTCAAGACCAGCTGCTATATCGGCTGCGGCGTGACAACCGGGGTTGGCGCTGTGGTCAACACGGCCAAGGTCGAGGTCGGCGACAATGTGGTGGTGTTCGGACTGGGCGGCATCGGCCTCAATGTCTTGCAGGGCGCGCGGCTGGCGGGCGCGAACCGGATCATCGGCGTCGACATCAACCCGGATCGCGAACCCTGGGGTCGGCAGTTCGGCATGACGGATTTCATCGATGGACGCGGGCTATCGCGCGATGCGACCGTCGCGGCAATCATGGCGCTGACTGATGGCGGCGCAGACTATAGCTTCGACTGCACCGGCAACACCGAAGTGATGCGCACTGCGCTGGAGGCGTGCCATCGCGGCTGGGGTACCAGCATCGTCATCGGCGTGGCGGAATCCGGCAAGGAAATCGCGACCCGCCCGTTTCAGCTGGTTACCGGTCGCAACTGGCGCGGCACCGCATTTGGCGGCGCAAAAGGCCGCACGGATGTGCCCAAGATCGTCGACTGGTATATGGACGGTAAAATCGCCATCGACCCGATGATCACTCATGTACTCACGCTCGACGAGATCAATAAGGGCTTCGACCTGATGCACGCTGGAGAGAGCATCCGCAGCGTCGTGGTCT
The DNA here is from genome assembly GCA_031397785.1 of Sphingomonas sp. Lineage (GTDB taxonomy): Bacteria > Pseudomonadota > Alphaproteobacteria > Sphingomonadales > Sphingomonadaceae > Sphingopyxis. The sequence goes on from JANNMK010000054.1 coordinate 3,682, forward strand.
TTTGACCAGAGACGCAGATAATGTGCCGTGGTCTTTTGACCAGAGACGCAGATGATATGCCATGGTCGTTTGACCGGGGACGCCTGGTATACGATCGTGGCTCATCAAGATTCAACGAGGAGAAATAGCATGTTTTCGCACGTCATGATCGGCAGCAACGATATCGCCCGGTCGAAAAGCTTTTACGATGCCGCTCTCGGCGCACTCGGCGTCCGCCCCGGCATCGCCACGGACACGCGCGTCATGTATCTGCACGACGGCGGGGTGTTCATCGTCACTTTGCCGATCGACGGTGAAAGCGCCTGTCACGCCAATGGCGGTACCCTGGGTTTTGCTGCGAAATCGGCGGCAGAAGCCGACGCTTTTCATGCGGCCGGCGCGGCAGCGGGCGGAACCCCGGTCGAAGACGCGCCCGGCGTGCGTGAAGGCGCGTTCGGCAAACTCTATCTCGCCTACCTGCGCGATCCCGACGGCAACAAGATTTGCGCGATGCAACGCATGTAATCAGTCGTTAGCCTGCCAAAAAAAAGGGCTCCGTCGCCGGAGCCCTTTTTTTGCCGCGGATCGAACCGATCAGCTGGTCTTGAGCGTCAGACCGCCAAAGCGTTTCTTGAACTTTGCAACCTGGCCACCAGCGTCGAGCATCGTGCCCTTGCCGCCGGTCCATGCCGGGTGAGCGGTCGGGTCGATGTCGAGCTGCAACGTGTCGCCCTCTTTGCCCCAGGTCGAACGCGTCTGGAACGTATCGCCATTGGTCATCTGAACGGTGATCATGTGATAGTCGGGGTGAAGATTCTGTTTCATGGCTTGGCTCCGAAAATGGCTGGTTTCCGACCAGCCGGGGGAGGATATGCTGCGGGAGCAGCGGGGAGGGTGGCGCACTAGCGGCGAAGGTCAACAAAATCAATCGCCATCGTCATTGCGAACGCAGCGCCTCAATCCGCAGGCGGATCAGCGCCTTCGTCCTCGCCTCGATCCGAAGGCGGATCGGCGCCTTCGTCCGCGCCTCAATCCGCGGGCGGATCGGCGCCTTCGTCCTCGCCTCAATTCGCGGGCGGATCGGCGATCATCGCTGTAAAGCTGCACTCGGCAGCGAGAGCGCCATTGATGAGTGCCTTGCCCTCGAACTTGCAGATAGCGCGTTTGGCCTGAACGATGGTGACATGCAAATCGAGCAAGCAGCCCGGTTCGACCGGCTTCCTGAACTTCGCATTCTCTATCGCCATGAAATAGACGAGTTTGCCCGAGTTCGACAGACCCATCGATTCGATAGCAAGGACGCCCGCCGCTTGTGCCAAAGCTTCGACGATCAGCACGCCTGGCATGATCGGCCGGTTCGGAAAATGGCCTGCGAAAAACGGTTCGTTGATGCTGACCGCCTTGATCGCGTGGATGCTGGTGTCGGGGACATAGCCAATGATGCGATCGACCAGCAGCATAGGGTAACGATGCGGCAGCAACGCCATGATGCGACGGATGTCGAACCCGGGCAGTGCTGCCGCCTCGCTCATATCGCTCTACTCAGCGGGTCTGGGGAGCCGCGGGCGCTGGTGCGACGGCCGGTGCCGCTGCTGCCGCTGCCTGCTGCTGCGCCGCACGCATCAGCGCACCGGGCTGATAACCGGCCGGCGGAACGATTTGCACATTGGGCACCAGACGGTTGAGTTCGGCGGTGATCGCCGAGGTGATGCTGGCGCTGTCTGCGGCCTGAATGACGGCACCGTCGGTGAGCACGATATCGGCGCGGCGGGCGGTCCGTGCCGTGGTGATCGCTTCGCTGGCGCGCAGCGTAACCTGTTCTTGTGCATAGGCCTGAGCGAGGCGGATCGGGGCCTGCAACTGGGTCAGCTCCTGTTCGGCAGCCTGCTGGCGGGTCTGATAGGCGCGGACAGCAGCTTCATAGGCTGGCTGGTTGCGTGGCGTGCGCGCCGCTTCGGCCTGCGCAGCAGCGAGCAGAGGCTGCAATTCGGTCTCGAGAGCGGCCGCACGTGCCTGCAGGCTGGTGATCTGCGGTGCATATGTCACCTGGATCTGTTGCAGCGCGACGGTGAAGGCGTTGGTTTGCTGCACCGCCTGATCGATGTTCGCGACAACCACGACGGGCGCTGCAACAGCGGCATTGCGCTGGGCGATGGCTGCGGTTGGCACCAAGGAGGTAGTAGCCACGAGGGCGGCGGCCATTGCCGCGGTTTTGATCAGTTTCATCAGAATTGGGTTCCTACGTTGAAAGAGAATAGCTTGGTGTCGTCGCCTTCCTCCTTGAGGAGGGCGTAAGCGAAATCGATACGGAAAGGGCCGAATGGCGAATTCCAGTTGACCCCGGCACCCACCGACAGGCGCGGGCTGATGCTGTCGCCGAAAAAGCGCTCGTCAAACGGGCGAATGCCGGAAAATCCGCTCGGGCACTGGTCGAATTCGCCAGTCGGTACGTTATTTGCCACCGATCGCGTACCGAACTGGGTCGCGCCGCTGGTCTGGTTACGACATAGCGTCTTGAAATTGCCGTCGGTGTCGCGGAAGCTTTCGATCGTCGTCAGCGTCGGGCGGCGGACGTTGAACACCGATCCGACATCCATGAAGATTGACGGACGAAGGCCAAGCTCCCGGGCTCCGGCGCCGAGCGGGATTTCGACTTCCAGTCGGCCCTGGTAATAGGCGCGGCCGCCCAGCGCGTCGTCGACCGTGGAGTTGCGATCTTCGTTGATCACTGGCACCATCGGATTGGCAAGGTCGACATTGGTGTAGCGGATGACCCGCGGGCCAAGCCCGCGAATGTCAAAACCGCGCATCTGCTGTTCATTGAGGAAGAAACGGTCGGTCAGCCGGACCCGGTCGGAACCGGGCGCGTTGCTGTTGCTGCCGAATGGCAGGATATACCCGCCCTCGGCATAAATCCCGAGCACGAACTGGTCGAACAGGCGAATGTGTTTGGTGGCGTTGGCGCGGGTGCGGAGATAGCGCACCGATCCGCCGAGCCCGGCAAAATCCTGACTGAATACCAGCGACTGGCCGCGCGTCGGGCGTTGCCGGTTATCGCGGTCATCATAAATCAGTGAATAGCCAAGTTTCGATGTCGTCCGGTTGCCAAGCGCATCGCACAGATACCGCCCGGCTATCAGCGGGTCGCACTGGCCGTTGAAGAAATAGATGCGTTCATCGAGGGTCACATCGTCGAAATTGAGTTCGTACCGCAGCAGCAGCGACAGAAATTCGTTGAGCGGCACGCCGGCCTGCAACGACAGGCCGGTTGTCACCTGCTGAAATGTGGTCTCGCGATTGTTGCCGATGAAATTGAACGAATTGAGATCGCGCCGATAGACGCTGCCGCCAAAGGAGATATTGCGATCGAACACAAAAGGTTCGGTGAATGACAGCTCGACTGATTTCGAATAGCTCGAATAATTGACCGAGGCACCGAGCGTCTGTCCCAGTCCGCGGAAATTGCGCTGCCGGATCGAACCCTGCAAAATGAAATTTTCGATCGAGCTGAATCCGGCCGAAAGCGACAATTCGCCAGTCGGCTTTTCCTCGACATTGACTTCCAGCACGACGCGGTCGGGCGCGGAACCCGGGTTTTGCGCGATCTCTAGATTTTCCTGGAAATATCCCAGGCTGTTGATGCGGTCCTGTGAGCGGCGGACAAGAAAGCTGTTGAATGCATCGCCTTCGTTCAGCCGGAACTCGCGGCGCAAAACCTTGTCCTGCGTCAGCGTGTTGCCATTGATCGCGATATTCTCGACATAGACGCGCGGCGTTTCGGCGACCTGAAACACGATCCCCATCGTGCGGGTTTCCCGGTTGCGGGTAAAGCGCGGGCGGATGTCGGCAAAGGCATAGCCGAGCAGACCGGCAGTCTGCGACAGCGATTCGACCGTGTCCTCGACCAGCTTGGCATTATAAAACTGGCCTTCGCGCATCGGCAGGATGGTCGAAAGCGCTTCCGGCGTAAAATCGCGCAACTGGCTTTCGACCGTCACCGGACCGAAAGTATAGCGTTCGCCTTCCTCCACCACATAAGTGATGATGAAATCCTGCCGGTCGGTCGTCAGTTCGGCCACCGCCGAAACAACCCGAAAATCCGCATAGCCCTGCGTCAGATAGAATTGCCGCATCTTTTGCTGGTCATAGGCCAGACGGTCAGGGTCATAAGTGGTGTTTGACGACAGGATTGTGGTCAGTCGGCGCTCGCGTGTCGCCATCTCGCTTTTCAGCTGACCATCGTCGAACGCTTCATTGCCGATGATGTTGATCTGGCGCACGCGGCTGCGGTCGCCTTCGCTGATCTCGAACACGATATCGACGCGGTTCTGGTCCAGCCGGACGAGCTGCGGTTCGACGGTCGCCGCATAGCGCCCCTGCCGCTTGTAAAGCTCGATGATGCGCGCGACGTCGGCACGAACGCGGCTGCGCGTATAGATCTGGCGCGGCGCAAGCCTCAGCTCGGGCTGGATCTTGTCGTCCTTCAGACGATCATTGCCTTCGAGGATGATGCGGTTGATCACCGGATTTTCGGTAACCTGGATGACCAGCGCGCCGTCGTTGTCGGTGATCTG
>JANNMK010000059.1:0-7705 GCA_031397785.1 Sphingomonas sp.
TGAAGCCGTCGCTCCGCTGATCGGGGGTGGTCGTTGCGCGCGGCCGCCACCCCCATGACCCCCCCCCCCGCCCCCCCCCGCCCCCGCCCCCCCCCGGGCCCCCCGCCCCCCCGGCCGCCGTATCGCGGCGGTTCTTGCCACCGGATGCGCTTGGTCTGAACTGTCGGCACCGCATTGCCATCGGCATCGCGTGCCGGACGGTAGCGCGCCCGAGCGCTCATCACGCGGCAACTCTGGAGATCGAGTAAAGCTTCGCCCGAACTGCCCGTGACGGTGCAGCCGGTCGCGCGACCATCAACCCCGACGTCTAGCCGCAAGGTGACGAGCAGGGGCCCTGCCAACGTTCGAAACTGCGGCGGCAGATCATCGGAGGTCGCCCAAGTCGCTTCGTTGTTCGCAGGTTCGGCATCGACTGCGACGCGCCGCATCGCCGCAGGATCGATCCCGGACGTGCGATAAAGATCGTCCTGACAAGTGCGCAGGGCAGCAAGCGCTGCCGAAAATTGGCTTAGGCGAATTGATCCCAGTGACCGTTGACCGCGCTCGATAGTGAGAACCGGGCTATCTGCCAAAGAGGCGAAGGTTGCGAGCGAGCGAAACCTGCCGGCAAAGGGTGGGTCCTCTGGTCGGGGTGAACGCAATGCCCCAAACGCCATGCTAGTTACCGCACCATCACCAGCAGATCCAGCGATGGAGACGCGGTCTGCTTCATCAAAAGCACTAGTTCCTGCCCCGCGCATGGTGATTCCGGCTTCGAGCGGGGCGAGCGCCCGCGAAAAAGTGACGGTCAGCAATTGTGCGCCGGTACCAAAGTCGCGTTTTAGCTCGCAGCCACGTTCACCATAGTCGATGGCCCACGGACCGGCAGCAGCCAATGGTTCGGGCACTGTTTGGGCGGAAAGCGGAGTGGCGATCGTCAGGGCGACCAAGGAGGACAGGCTGTGGAGAAATCTGCGCATCGTCGTTGATTATGGGAGATTCGGGTGCATGGTCAATCTGCCTTCCCGACACACCCTCACCCTGCTGGCTTTGCCAGCTGTCCCTCTCCCGCAAGCGGGAGAGGGGAGGAGTGGGGCGCGGTTGGTTCTTGGTCTTCCCTCTCCTGCTTTGCGGGAGAGGGACAGGCGCGCAGCGACAGGGTGAGGGTGTTTCAGGGGCGGCTTTCTATCGCCGCCAGGATTGCTTCGAGTACGCTATCGGTGCGCGCCAGTATGTCGTTGTTCCAGAAGCGGATGACGCGATAGCCTTGGGCTTCGAGGAAGGCGGTGCGGGGAGCGTCTACATCTTCGCCATGCTGGCTGCCGTCGGCTTCGACGATCAGGCGGTGTTCCGTGCAGAGGAAGTCGACGATATAGGGGCCGATGGGGACTTGGCGGCGGAATTTGTGGTTGGCGAGGCTGCGATTGCGGAGGCGGGACCAGAGGCGGGTTTCGGCTTCGGTGGGGTTTTGGCGTAGGGTGGCGGTGTGGGGGGATTTTTGGCGGTTGGTGGCGCCTTTTAGAATCTTGTCCATGACACACCCTCACCCTCGCCGCCTTCGGCGTCTTTCCCTCTCCCGCAAGCGGGAGAGGGGTTTTTAGCCCACTGGTCGCCTTGCTCTTAGCGCCTGGGCCAGTGTGCCTTCGTCCAGATAGTCGAGTTCGCCGCCTACGGGGAGGCCGTGGGCCAGGCCGGTGAGGCGGATGGGGAGCCCTTCGAGGCGGTCGGTGATGTAATGGGCTGTTGTCTGGCCCTCCAGGGTGGCGTTCATGGCTAGGACGACCTCATCGATGCCGCCGGCGGCGACGCGGCGGACCAGCGGCTCGATGGCGAGATCGCCCGGGGTGATGCCGTCCAGCGCCGATAGCCTGCCGCCGAGGACGTGGAATTTGCCGGGGAACAGCCGCGAGCGGTCGAGCGCCCACAGGTCCGCAACTTCTTCGACGACGCACAAGGATCGCGGGTCGCGGCGCGGATCGGTGCAGATGCCGCAAGGGTTTACCGTGTCGACATTGCCGCAGCTATCGCAAGTGACGAGGGTTTCGTGGACCCGGGTCATCGCCGCGAGCAGCGGGGCCATAGCGGTTTCGCGGCGTTTGATGAGGTGGAGGACGGCGCGGCGCGCGCTGCGCGGGCCGAGGCCGGGAAGGCGGGCGAGTTGCTGGACCAGCGCTTCGATATCGGGGGAGGCCATAGTGCGGCTATAAGGGGAGAGGTGTGCGACGCAACACCCCTTCCCCGCCCGCGCTCCGCTCGGCCACCCTCTCCCCTGAAGGGAGAGGGGTTGATGATGCCTGCCCCCCTCCCCTAAAGGCTGCGACCATGCGGATCATCTTCATGGGCACGCCACAATTTGCGGTGCCGACGCTCGATGCGATCGTGGCGGCGGGGCATGATGTGGTGAGCGTCTATACGCAGCCGCCGCGCCCGGCCAATCGGGGCAAGCGTGCAACCGTGTCGGCGGTGCATGCCCGGGCGGTGGAGATGAAATTGACGGTGCGTACGCCGGAGCGGCTGAAATCGGCGGACGAGCAGGCGGCGTTTGCGGCGCTGGGCGCGGATATGGCCGTGGTTGCCGCTTATGGGCTGATCCTGCCGCAGGCGGTGATCGATGCGCCGCGCCACGGTGCGCTTAATGTCCACGGATCGCTGTTGCCGCGCTGGCGCGGAGCGGCGCCGGTGCAGCGTGCGATCCTGGCGGGCGACCGCGAAACCGGGGTCGGCATCATGCAGATGGAAGCCGGGCTCGATACCGGGCCGGTGCGGCTGGAGGGGCGGACAGCGATCGCAGACAAGAATGCAGGCGCGCTTTCAGCCGAGCTGGCGGCGATGGGTGCGGACCTGATGGTCAGGGTGCTGGGTGACCTAGGCGCGTATCCGCCCATCGCGCAGCCCGAAGAGGGCGTGACTTATGCACCCAAGATCATGAAGGACGAGGCGCGGATCGACTGGATGCTGTCCGCCGTGCAAGTCGAGCGCATGGTGCGTGGCTTTGCGCCGGCGCCCGGTGCCTGGTTCGAGGTGGGGGGCGAGCGGGTGAAGCTGCTCAGCGCGGAGGTGCTGCCGCCAGACGATGGCACAGCGCGGCCCGGCACGGTCATCAGCGATGCACTGACGATCGCCTGCAATCCCGGCGCGGTGCGGCTGGTGCGCGTGCAGCGGGCCGGGCGCGGGGCGATGAGCGCAGATGAATTGCTGCGCGGATTTGCCGTCCCGGCGGGCACCCGGCTCAGCTGATGCCACGCTATCGGCTGACGCTCGAATGGGATGGCCGCACATTCATGGGCTGGCAGCGCCAGCCGCATGGGCCAAGCGTGCAGGCGGCGGTTGAAACGGCGATCCGCCAGATCACCGGCGAGGACGCGGTGGCAATGGCGGCCGGACGGACCGATGCAGGGGTTCATGCACGCGCGATGCCGGTGCATGTCGATATCGCCAAGACACTGGCACCGTTCCGGCTGATGGAGGCGATCAATGCGGTCATCCTGCCGCATCCGGTGGCGGTAACCGCGTGCAGCATCGTCGCCGATGACTGGCATGCGCGGTTTTCCTGCACGTCGCGGGTCTATGATTATCTGATCGTCAACCGGCGCGCGCCGCTGACACTGGAGCATGGCCTGGCGTGGCGGGTCGGGGCCGGTCTGGACAGCGACGCGATGCACGAAGCGGCGCAATTGCTGGTCGGCACGCATGATTTCATGACATTCCGTTCTACGCACTGCCAGTCGGCCAGCGCGACAAAATCGCTCGATATTCTGAGCGTGACGCGCACCGCAGACCGGTTGATCGTGCGCGCGGAGGCGCGATCATTCCTGCACCATCAGGTGCGATCGATGGTCGGCTGCCTCGCGATGGTCGGGCGCGGGCGATGGACATGGAAAGACTTGCGCGACGCTCTGGCAGCGCGGGACCGCAAGGCGCTGGGGCATAATGCGCCGCCCGACGGGCTGTATTTTGTCGGTGCGCGCTATGGCAGGCAAAAGGACTGAGGCGATACGGGCCGTGAAGGCGCGCGTTTACCGTTCGTTGACCATTGATGTGGGAATAGTGCAGCGAAAGGTGCCCGCCATGCACGCCTACAAGCAGCGTCCCGACGAAAGCTACATCCCCGTTCAGCGCAAATCCGCGGTCGCGGTTTCTGTCGACGGTCGCGCAGAGCAATTTGTCGCGCATGCGTCACCGGCGCGCGCCATGCACGACAGCTTGCTGGAACGGCTGACGGCGACGGACCGTGCTGTAGCGGTTGGTCTGTCGATGCGCGCCAGGCTTGGCATCATGCTTTTGCTGGCTGGCGCGGCCTGGCTGCCGATTGTCGGCGTCGCCTTGCTGGTGTTCGGCTGACGCACCATTCGTCGGTTTTTCCGACCGCATGGAAAAAACTGCTGTCCTACACCTGTTGATCGCAGATATATGGTGTTCCTGTTTCGTTCCAACAGGAGATGCTTTATGCCTATCGACAGATTCAGTGCGTTCGCCGACGGACCGGCCGCACCCGCCACCCGCTGCTTTGCCGTGGTGCCGCATCCGACCGATGAATTGCCGCAGGCAACCAAGGCGCTGTATATCGGCGGCGCAGGCGATGTGACTTTGCGCTCCATTGCCGGTGAGCAGGACGTCGTGTTCCGCAATCTGGCGGCGGGCAGCATCCTCGATGTCCGGGTAGCGGCGGTGCGGGTTGCCGGAACCACCGCGACCAATATTGTCGGACTCGCCTGATGTTCGGTTTCGGATTTGGGGCGGCGCGGCAGCGCATGGTTGCCGGTACCCCTGCCCCGCCCGCCCCCATGTCCGCCGTCGCCGCCGATGGCTGGCGGGCGACGGTGGCGTCGCCCACCGACCTGTCGCTGACCCCGGCCACCATATCGCGGCAAGGCTTCGATGCCACCGGCGCGGCTGTAGCCATCGCCGATACCGTGCGGCTGACCAAGCGGGTGCGGCAGGTCTTCCCCAATCAAGCGACGCTGTCCGCTGACCAGGTCGCACTGTCCGACTATGTCTATGCTGGCGATGTCATCACCGGCGCGGCCAATAATTCGACCGAGGTTTCGCCCAAGCCGGTCGCCGAGTGGATCATGCCCGACCGGCGGGTGGTCGGCAATGCGCTCGACTGGGAGATTGCCGCGTTCCACCGCGATGCGCGGCTCGGGCGGACCGTCGCCTGCGTCCAGGTGCGCGCCACCGATGGCACCACCACCACAGCCTGGCAGACGGTATCGGCGATGTCGGTCATGGCGCGCGCTGGCGACCGGGTGCCGGTGGTCGGCTATAAGGGCACGCTAGACATATCCGCGCTGGCCGATGGCGCGGTGATTTCCGTGCAGCGCCGGGTGTTCCCGCATTTCGGGCAGGCAGCATCCGTGCTGGGCGAGGGCGAGGTCAATAACGCGCGCCAGGCCGCCAACCGTTTCTTCATCAAGAATGTGGCCCGTGCCGCCAATCCGCTGCTCGTCTACATCGCCAAGGTGGCGGACGCCCCCAATGGCGTCGGCACGCCGATTGCCACCGGCACCGGCTATCCGGCGGGCGGCTATACCACGCTCGCCGCCGCCAAGGCCGCACCTTACGACACCATCGGCAACGCGATGACCGCGGTCGATGCGGCGCTGGGCACCGCTGGCATGGACGGGGTGCGCTTCATCTTTGGCAATGACGGAGGGACGCCGCATCTTCTGGCCGGGCCTGCCGCAGCGCGCAATATCAAATGCGGCGCGATCATCTTGACCCGCGATCCGGGCCTTACCCGCGCGCAATGCCGAGTAATGTGGGGCACTGGCGCGGGGGGTTTCCGCCCTCGTCTTGCCATCACACCATCGACCGGCGCGGCGACCATGACGACTACCGCGCTGTCGTTTACCGACATTGCCATTGTGCGTAGCGGGACGGCATCGACCATCATCGGCGAAGCGGGCGTGCTGCTGGAGTTCGACATCGAGAATGCGGATTTCGACAACGGCGGGCTGACCAGCGATTATCGCGGCACCAATACCGCGCGGGTCGATCTGATCGGCGCTGCCATCACCAATCTCGCCCATCCCACGCCGTTCGGGGCATCGGCGGGCACCGGGCATCGCACCATGCGCGGCATCGACTGCACGGTCGGCGTCGCGGGCGTGGTGTTCGAACGCTGGCAGATGGTTGGTTGCCGGTTGAACGGCGTTGAAAAACTGTCCTATGCCGCCAGCCGCGCCGACGACAGCGGGCTGATCGTCGCGTGCAACCGCTTCGAGAATGTCAAGCTGGGTGCTGCGGGTTTCCTCACCGTGGCGGGCGATGCGGGCTGCACCGGAGTGGCGCTGGTCAATCTGCTGATCGAGGGCACCGGGACGGCGAGCCAGAACAACCTGTCGATCGCGGCGGATAACCAGGTGGGCAGCACCAGCCACGTCATCCTGCACCATGTCTCGAGCGTCGGCTTCGACGACATCGCGCGCCACAACCTGTTCTATGACGAAAGCGCAGGAACCAACCGGCGCACTCACAAGCTGATGAGCGTCAAAGGCAACATCATCTGCCGCACCGCCAACAAAGGCGACGTGTTTGTCGGCGGCACGCAGGGGCTGCCCGCCGAAGCGCCGTTCCGCACCGGTCATTTTGCCTATACGCATGGCGTGGGCGTTGGCGGCAATTTCTTCCAGTGGGGCGGCAACGACACGTTCCGCGTTGCCTATCCCGGGGTGGCGAGCCTGTTGCCTGCGAATGAGCTGTCCAGCTTTACCGCACAGTTCACGGCGGTGGCGCACACCACGGCGGGGCCGACGGCGGGCGCTGGCGGTGGCAATTATGTGTTGCAGGCAGGCAGCCCGGCGCGCGGCATCGTCGAGCCGGTGCTGGTCGGGTTTGATCTGGCCGGGGCGGCGCGGGCGGCGAACGGTGCGGCAGGGGGATATGGTTAATGTTTACAGCCATGGGGAAATGGCGCACTCTCTCATCGGTCGGCCTAAGTCGACACGTTGCCGGCGCAATCCGGCGGCCGTTTGGCGATCGTGACGCAGATCATGACGCCAGATTGTGCAGGAGAGAGACTATGGGTTTCGCAAACCGGCCGGATAACTGGCCCTATTCACAGCTGGACGATATGTCTGCCGCCAGCGCGCGCCGCCAACTGGGCGAGCTTGAGCGGCGGGTTTCGCGGTTCGTCGGCTATGGCGGGCTTGGCCTCGCCCTCGCATTGCTCGTCACCGTAGGATTCTGGCAGCTGTAATGCAGAGGACGCGCCAGCATCGCCGCCCGGCGGACGGTTAGTCCACGCATCATGGTGCGACTGCGAAATCGCATCCACCGATTGTTCGATTTGCGGCCATATCGGGCGCATTAACCTGTTGTGCATTGCAATCGGGTTAGGATGCGATAGAGAAAGTGGCATATCCATCGGGCGGGGGCGCTGCTCTGGAGCGAGGACGGCAGTATCTTGCGCGGGCATGCCCTGTGCAACTGCCAAGGTCGTTGACGGTGGCAATGCTCCGCCTTTGGTCGGGATCGTGCGGTGAGTATGGAGCAGTTCAGCCCGACGAAAACCCTTGTCGCCACAGCTTCTTCACTGAACCGGTCGATTTCGCGCCAACGTGCGCGGGTCGCCGCTTATGTTGCGCTGGCGCTGTTCGATTCGGTATCGGTGCTGGGCGGATTTTCGGTAGCGGCGATGATCCGCGGGCAGACGTGGCTGCACCCCGGCGGTGTCAATCTCGGCTTTGTCACGCTGGCCGTCTATCTGATGATGAGCGTCAAT
>JANNMK010000062.1:0-4148 GCA_031397785.1 Sphingomonas sp.
GCCAGTTGCTGTCGAGCGCGGAGGTCGCGGCTTACGGCTATGTGCAACGGGTATTGGACCCCGTGCTGTTCGTCTGCGCTGCAATTTGCGTAACATTGCTCGCCCGTTTTTCGCGGCAGACAGGGCCGCAGCCCGGATTGCGTGCCTTTCTGCCCGGTCTTGCCGCTATCATGGCGCTTGCGCTGGCTGGCAGCGCCGCCGTTTATGGCGGGCTGGGGCTGGTGATGGCCGATCCGACCATCGTCGCGCAAACCGCGCTGTTCGCCATATTGTCGGTCGCGGTGGCGGTAAAGGCGGGCTGTCTGTACCTGACGGCCATGCTAATGAGCAGGCTCGCATTCAGAACCCTGCTTGCGCTCAGCGTGGCGATCCTCGGTCTGCAATTCATGCTGCTCATGCTGCTGGTCAGCGAATTTCGCTCTCTGGGCGCCGCGTACAGCCAGTTGACGTCGGATACCGTCAATCTCGTCATCCAGCTTGGGCTGGTCATGTGGTATCTGCACAGTACAGCGCGCACGGAGCGCGCCGCAGTGCAGGGCGGCGGCCCGTCCGGCTAGGCAGATGGTCCGCGCAATTTTGCGGCGGCCATGGAACAGGGTAGGGCGCAACTGTCCGGAACGGAGTGATTCGTTGTCGGTGCACGCGCGAAACAACAAGGCGGACCGTTGGTGATAGACTTTCTGCTTTTGACAGTGGTTTGCCTGTTCACTGCCTTGTCGGTGCGCCGCCTGATTTTCGATCGTTTTCCTCATCCCGCCGATCTCGCGACCGTCGTGACTTTCTATTATGCGGTGCCATTGGCAGTAGCGGGCATCTGGCACATCAATCCGCGTGCGCTGATCTTTCTGCACGGCTACGCCGCCGACCCGGATCTTGCCCGGACGGCACTGACCGCGGCAACGCTCGCCATCGGCTCGATGGCGCTCGGCCGGGCGGCGGCCGCACGCACACCGCACAAGCCGCCCGTTTATTATGCGAAACTGTCCCATTTCTGCGAAGTGCGCGTCCATATCGCGTTTCTCGCGATGGTCGCGCTCATCGGCGGCGGCGTGCTGCTGTTCGGCGTCGATGCCTTTCTTTCGGGTTATGCGCAGGAAAGTCTGGCGACCTCGGCCGATCTTGGCCAGGCATTGCTCTATTTCGGGGTGACGGCCATCGGCCTCATCGTCGCCTATACTATCCCGCTGTTGCAGGCGGGGCGGTCAAAATTCCTTTATCTGACTTTGGCTGCCGCCATCGTCACGCTGGTTGTCATCCTGCTTGTCCGGTCAAAGCGGCTGGAGGTCGTATCGGCGCTCATTCCGGCACTCATCCTCCTCCTCGCAAACCGGTCAAAGGTCAGCGCCGCTGCCTATCGCTTTATCGGCGGGGGCATCGCCATTGCGGCGCTGGTCGCGGTGTCGATCATCCGTATCGACGATGATGCCGATACCTTCACCCTGGCCTTTTATTTTCTGGCCGAGGGGCTCTATGCCGGACATTCGCTGCCCGGCATCATCGGCAATCTCAACATGCAGACGCTCGACCTCGAATATGGTCAGCGTTTCGCCAATGCGCTGGTGGCGATCATCCCCAGCTTTTTGTGGGCCGACAAGGCCGATGTTCTGTATGTCGGCGATCGGATACTGGAATCGGTTGCTCCGCTGGGGGCGACCAGCCTGCTCGCCGAAACATATCTGCAGGGTCAGATGACCGCAGTCATCGGCGTGCACCTCGTGCTCGGCGCGCTGTTCGAAAAAGTCTACGGCTTTGCCCGCTATTGGCAGCCTCCGCAGGAAACCGGAATGGTGCCGGCGCGTTTCGGATTATATATCCTCGTCGTCGGCGTGTTCATTCCGCACTTTCGCGACGGGATCGTGCCGTCGGTAAAGCTGACAATCCAGATGATATTCTTCATGGCCGTTCTTTCCTCGTTCGTGGCAATGCGCCGCAGACCGGCTGGCAAGCCGACCGCCACCGGCACCCGATCGCAGGAGCAGCCGGCGTGAGCGACGCTTATGCCGAGTGGAAGGGCTGGGTCGAGCTCGAGCCGTTCGGCAGCATGTCGGCCTTCGACAGCGCCTATTTCGCCAAGGAACTGGGGGCCAACCGCTGTTCGCTCGAACCGGGCATGAGCGTGCTCGAAGTCGGCTGCGGCAACGGTTCGTTTCTGGCTTATGCCCAATCGAGGGGCTGCACGGTGGTCGGCACGGAATTGTCGTCCTTCATGATCGAAGCGGGCGTCAAGGCGGGGTATGAGGTGCTGCCTGCCGACCGTCTCGGCCAGCTTGCGCCGGGGCGGTTCGACCGGATCATGCTGTTCGACGTGATCGAGCATATCCCTGCCGAAAGCGTGCAGGTGTTTCTCGATCAGTTGCGCGCCTTGCTCAAGGACGACGGCCGAATCCTGATGCGATTTCCCAATGCGGATTCCTGGATCGGCAATTTCGTGCAACATGGCGATCCGACCCACGTCAATGCCATCGGCATGCACAAGCTGGGATTTTATGCGGCGATTGCCGGGCTGCGGGTCGAGCGTTTCGCCGGAGCGGCGCGCGTCGGCTTTGGCTTGTCGATCGGGCGCGGCCTTTATCTCGTCGCGCGCTATCCGCTGGCGAAACTGATCGAAACGGTGGTTCGCCTGCTCTATTTTCCCCGCGAACGCCTCGTGCTCGACAGCGTCAATTGTGTAGCCTGCCTGACCGTCGGCCGCGCAGGCAGCATAGCTCAGTCCGCCGACTGAAGGATCAGGTCGACGGCAGCAGCCAGATCGGCGGCCATCCGATAGGCGGCGCCATCCGGATCGGCAGACGAGGCCCCAGATCCGATCAGGATCGCCGTCGCAATCCCCGCTGCGCGACCCGCGGCGATGTCGGACAATTTGTCGCCGATGACGATCGAACGGGAAAAATCGATGGGATGCGCCGCACCGGCCTGCAAGAACAGGCCCGGCCGGGGCTTGCGACAGTCGCAGCCATCACCGGGGGCATGCGGGCAGAAATAGACCCCGGCGACCGGCACATCATGCCGCGCCAGATGATCGATCATTGTCGCAGTAAGCGTGAGAAAATCTTCGGTCGAGTAATAGCCGCGACCGATACCCGACTGATTTGTCACAATTATGATCAGATATCCTGATAAACACAGGCGCTGCATCGCCGCAACCGATCCCTCGGCAAAGACGAATTGGTCCCATGAATGAACATAGCCATGGTCTATATTGATCACGCCGTCGCGATCGAGAAATATTGCGGGGCGCAATTCCCTGGCCGGGCCGGGTAAATCGTTATGGTCAGTCAACTATCCCGCCCTGCCGGAATATGCGGTTACTGATCGCAAATAGCCGTCGCCGCTTGCATTGGACATGGTTGTTGAATATCCGGCGCGCTATCATCAGGAGTTTCTAATGCACGGCGAAACCGCCTTCGTCGACGCTTTTCATCGCCAGCAGGCATGGCTGTTCGACGATGTCCTGCCACTGTGGGCGGAACGCGGTGTCGATCCATCCGGCGGTTTTTTCGAAAAACTGGATGGCGCAGCGCAGCCCGTGCCGTCCGTCCCCCGGCGGACACGCGTCGTGGCACGGCAGATATACAGTTTTGCGGCGGCAGGACGGATGGGGTGGCCCGGTGACTGGCAGGCCATCGTCGATCATGGCGCGCACGCGCTGTTTTCGCGCTGCGTCATGGACAACGGCTTCGTTCTGCGGACCTATTGCAGCGAAACCGGCGCAACGGACATCGGGTTCGATCTTTACGACCACGCATTTGCCCTGTTTGCCTGCAGCGAACTGATGACTACCGCACGCTGGCGCGATGATGCACTGGCCGTTGCCAACCGGATGATATCGGCGATGGACGCGGGCTTTCAGGCTCCTGTGGCGGGCTGGCTCGATTCCGACGCGCAGGAAAATCTGCTGCGATCCAATCCGCACATGCATCTGCTGGAGGCTTTTCTTGCCCTCGAACTCGCCGATCCCGATGGGCAATGGGGCCTGCGCGCCGATGCCATCATCGGGTTGGCAATCGACAGGCTGATCGATCGGGACAGCGGCGTGGTGCGCGAATATTTCGGGCTGGACTGGCTGCCGCTCCCCGATGATCGCGGACGGATTATCGAGCCGGGTCATCATTTCGAATGGTCGTGGCTGCTGCGCCGCTGGCTTGACC
>JANNMK010000074.1:0-2059 GCA_031397785.1 Sphingomonas sp.
TATTGGTGCGATCCCGGAGGGGTTCTATCCGGGCGATTATTTGGTCCCCGTCGGCCAAGCACTGGCGGACGAATTTGGCGAACGCTTCCTCGGCAAATCCGAAAGCGAGTGGCTGCCCGAATTCAAGCGGCAGGCAGCCGCCGCGATGATGGATATGATCCGCGCCGATCTCGCGCTGCTCGGCATCCATCATGATCTTTTTTCGTCCGAAGCCGAATTGCAGGCCGCCGGAATGCCCGAAATTGCCGAAGCATGGCTGCGCGCCAATGATCTGGTCTATGACGGCGTGCTCGAAGCACCCAAGGGGGAGGCTCCAGAGGACTGGGAGCCCGTCATGCTGCCGCTGTTCCGTTCGACCCGCTACGGCGACGATCAGGATCGCCCGATCAAAAAATCGGACGGCAGCTGGACCTATTTCGGGGCCGACCTTGCCTATCATCATGAAAAGGCGAAACGGTCCGATGCGCTGATCGACATCTGGGGGGCCGACCACGCCGGAACGGTCAAGCGCATCCAGGCCGCCGTTGCCGCGCTGACCGGCGGCAAGACCCGGTTCGATGTCAAGCTGGTGCAGATGGTGCGGCTGCTGCGCGCCGGCGAACCCGTCAAAATGTCCAAACGCTCGGGCAATTTCGTCACGCTGGCCGATGTCATCGGCGAAGTCGGCAAGGATGTCGTGCGTTTCACCATGCTGACCCGCAAGAGCGACGCGCAGATGGATTTCGACTTTGCCAAGGTGGTCGAAGCGTCAAAGGACAATCCGGTCTTCTACGTCCAATATGCCCACGCCCGCATCCAGTCGCTGGCGCGCAAGGCGGCGGACTTGGGCATTTCTCCGGTCGCAGCAAGCACCCCGCCGCTGGCGCTTGCGCTAGGGGAAGGCGAAACTGAAAACATCCTGTCCCGTTTGGATACAGTCGATCTTGCGCTGGCCCGCCTTGCCGCAACATTCCCGCGCCTTGTTGAATCCGCCGCGAATGCCCGCGAACCGCATCGCATCGCTTTCTATCTCAACGACTTGGCGTCGGCCTTTCACGGTTGGTATAATTTCGGCAATGATGATGCCGCGCGGCGCGCAGTGCTGGTTGACGACCCGTTAACCACACAGGCGAGGCTTTTCTTAACCAGCGCAATCGGGCAAATCATTCGTAACGGTCTCGCACTGATAGGGGTGGAGCCGGTCGAGGAGATGCGGTGATGGAAGAGCGCCAGGATAACGGGCTGCGTTTCGAACCGGAAGAACGGCTGCCATGGCTCGAACCGATCGACGACGTCGCACAGCCAGGCACCAGCCCGCTCAAGCTGATCGGTCTTGTCGTCGCCGGCCTGATCGGCATCGGCGCTATCGTCGGCAGCTTGTGGTGGCTTCAGAATAATGGCGGCGGTGGCAGCGGCGAACTGATCGCTGCCGACGATGCCGCCTACAAGGTCGCACCAAAGGCCGAACCCGGTCGCTTCGATGGTGACGGAAATATCGCGGTCGCCGCTGCCGAGGGCGTTCAGCCGGTCGGCACCGTCGATCCCGGTCGCCTCGCCGAACAACCGGTGCCGCCGCCGGTCGGCAACGGCACCATGGCCAAGGCCGCGCCCGTGTCGGCTGCCAAGGCGCCGTCGGCCGAACCAGAGGCCGCAGCAGCCGCTGCTGCGACCCGGTCGAGCGCCGCTGTGTCCTCCGCTGCAACCGGACCGGCCTCCGCCGCAACCGGCGGTGGTACCGTCCAGCTCGGCGCATTCGCCAGCGAAGCCACCGCATCGCGCGCGTGGGACGGACTGAAAACCCGCTTCGAATGGCTCGCACCGATCAATCGGTCGGTTGTCCCGGCTGAAGTTGGCGGACGCACCGTCTATCGCCTGCGCGCCGCCGCCGGATCGAACAGCGCCGCCCGGACGCTATGCGCCCGCCTGCGTGTCGCCGGAGAAAATTGCATCATATTGCCATAGCCAAAGCCCCAGCCCCAGCCCCAGCCCCTTCAAGGGAGGGGAGGGGTTGAGGCCGCGCGCATGATAGGATGATGGACTATCGGAAAATGCCCCTGACCGTCAGGCATGGTTTCGTTCA
>JANNMK010000095.1:0-4636 GCA_031397785.1 Sphingomonas sp.
CGTCAAGAAGAATAATGTCGAGCTGATCAAGGGTGTCGACCGGGCATCGACGACGACGGTCGGCGCGCTGCGCACCGCAGTGACGGTGGCGCAGGCGATGACCGGGCAGCGCATGGTGCTGGAGCAGATCACCGCGCTCAACACGACAACCGCAAACATTATCGACAGCACCGGTGCGCTGCTCAAGGAAAACACCGCGCGCATCCATGAGCAGGCGGCGGCATCGACCATCCCCATCGAGACGTTGCAGCGGGCGTACCAGAATATCAATGACACGATGGATGCGGTCGATACGTTCAAGACAAAGGCGCTCGACAGCATGAAAACCACCATAGGCACGCTGACCACCGAGGTCGAAAAGTCGCGCGGCTACATCGCCCGGGCCGAGGGCCAGGCGCAGGCGCAGGCCAGTATCGTGGGCAAGAACAGCCCGTTTGCCGCGCTTGAGGGTTGAGCGGGCCGCGATGACCACAACCATTCCCCCCACCGGCGCGCCCCCCATTGGCCCAAGCAGCGTCGATGTCGCGCGCAGCGATGCGGCGCGGAGCATCGACCGGTCGCGGATGCGGCGCGAAGGCGCAGGTCAGTTCGGCGGATCGCTGCCCTTTGCCGCAGCGCGCGCGGCGCGACGGCTGAAGCGATTTGCGCTGATCGCGATGGTGGCGCTGTTCACCTTGTTCGTCGGCGCAGGAATCATCGGCGCGATCATCGACGGCATCGGCTTTTTCGGCATCCTCGCGGTGATGCTGGCGGTGCCGATCATCTTGATGGTGGCGTTCGGCGCGAGCCGCGAAAAGTCGGTGTGCGCGACCAGCATCACCGAGGCGACATTGCCGCAGCTGGCGGCGCGGACGAGGCAGTGGATCGACCAGCAGCGCATCGCCCTGCCCGCGCCCGCCGCGAGCATCGCCGACGATATCGGCCACAGGATCGCCGAATTGCAGCCGCAGCTGGCGACGCTGAATGCCAATGCCCCCGAAGCGCGCGAACTCAGGCGGCTGGTCGGTGAGGAGCTGCCGACTTTGGTCGAGGGCTATAAGCGGGTGCCGGTGACCATGCGCCGCGAGGACCGCAACGGCCGGGTGGCCGACACCGAGCTGATCGACGGCATGGCGCTGCTCGGCGAGGAAATCGACGATCTGGCCCGTGCCATCGCCGCGACCGACATGGACAAGCTGTCGAGCCACAAGCGCTATCTCGAACTGCGTTATAAGGGCGACGAGAGCTAGTCACAGCGCGGATTGCGAAGAGCGATCACCATCGAGAAGTGATTGCGGGCCGCGCGACAAGACGATATGTTACGGCGTCTTGTCGGCGAGGGGCGCTATCTTGCGCAACGCCAATCTGTTTCGAATTGGGCGATGACCGAAGCCGCCAGAATATTACGACAAGGTCCGTGGTTTCGCGATCTGCCGGACGAGATCCGGATTGCAGTGCTGGCGGCGGGGACCACCGTGCGGCTGGAAGCCGGGAAGTCCAGTTTTTTGCAAGGGTCCGAACCGAGCGGATTGCATGCTGTCGTTTCAGGCCAGTTGCGGATCGCCCATGTCGACCGCAATGGCCATGATGTGCTGATGGCGGTGCTGCGCCCGGGCGAATGGACGGGATTTCTGTGCAGCCTCGACGGGCGGCCGCATTTCTATTCGGCAGTGGCAGCCGAACCGACGGTGGTGTTCCGGCTGCATCATGCAGCGGTGCGGACGATATTCGAGGCCGATGTTGCAACCTATAAAATGCTGCAATGGCCCGAGCTCAACGCCGCCCGGTCGCTGGCCCGATTTGCCATTGCCGAAGTGGGCCGGCCGCTGGCGCAGCGCATCGCCGCGCGACTGCGCGATCTGGGACGATGGGCCTATGGTCCGGCCACCGGGCCGATCGCCGCGCTCGACCATGTCAGCCAGGAAGATCTGGCGATGTCGGCGCATGCTTCGCGCCAATCGGTCAATGCGATCCTGCGCGATTTCGAGGCGCGCGGATGGATTGCGACCGGTTACGGCAAAATACGGGTGACCGACGCCGAGGCGCTGGAGAAGTTTGCAGACAAGGGCCGATGACGATCAGAACCGGTAGCGCGCAATTGTCGCCAAGCCGACACTGTTGCTGCGCCAATCGACTATCACCGTCCCTGCCTGACCGGACTGGGGAGCATAGCCATGGCGAGAATCATAGGAATATTGCTGGCTGTCGTCGCGACACTTCTGGCAGCCCCCGCCTTTGCCCAGAGTGCAGGCAGTCTGTTGTCGGCAGACCCCATCGTCGAAACGCCGGGGGGCATGCAGGCCTGGTCGATCCGATATGTCACCACCGACGACGAGGGACGGCCGATAGAAGTCACCGGTGTCGTCGCCGCTCCGCGCGAAGCGGTACCGGCGCGGCCGCGCGATGTGCTCGCATGGACGCACGGCACATGGGGCGTGGCGCGGGACTGCGTGCTCGATACCCCCCGACTGCTGACCCTGACTCCGGGCCTTGCGGACGCCACGCGCCGCGGGATGGTGGTGGTGATGCCCAATTATCCCGGCCTGGGCAGCGGCATGCCGCACCCCTATCTGGTCGGGCGCAGCGCAGCGCAGGCGACGCTGGATGCGATACGCGCGGCGCGGGCGATCCCCGGAGCGGCGGCGGGCAACCGCTTTGCCGTGTGGGGCGAATCGCAAGGCGGGCATGCCGCATTGTGGACGGGGCAACTGGCCCGGCGCTATGCCCCCGATCTGCAACTGGTCGGGGTCGCCGCCGCTGCGCCGCCGACCGACCTTGCCGCCAATCTGCGTGCGGGCAGCGACCCTTCGGTGCGCGCCGTGCTGACCGCCTTTACCGCCTATAGCTGGTCGCAGCATTTTGGTGCGCCGCTATCCGGGCTGGGTAACCGCTCGACCCGCGGGGTGATCACCCGGATGGCCCAGAATGTCTGCACCACGGATGCCGGCAAACCACGGCTGGGGACGATGCTGGGCGTGCTGGTGCTGCGCCGCGACCTCAGGAATGTCGACCTCGGCACCATCCAGCCATGGGCACAGATCGCACGGCGCAACAGCCCGGCGGCGCGAGATTATGGCGTGCCATTTCTGATCGCGCAAAACCCGCGCGACGCGATCGTCAGCGCCGATGTGACACGGGATTATGCCCGGCGACTGTGTCGCGATCGCGCGCAGTTGCGGTTCGTCGAGCTTGGCGGTGAAGGCCATGAAACCAGCGGACAGGACAGCGCCGCCGAAACGCTCGACTGGGTGGCGGCGCGTTTCGCGGGCCAGGCCGCACCCAATGATTGTCGTCGAATCTAGATCTAAACCGCAGGAGAAACAGGATGAAAAAAGGCATATTGGCAGTCTGCGGGACTGCACTGCTGGCCATGCCGGTGGCGGCGTCGACACCCGGAGAATGGGCGGCGCTCAACCAGCGGGTCAATCGGGCGTGCATCGCGATGTCGGGGCTGGAGCGCCCGGTATTGCTGGCCCAGCGGATCAGCTTTGCCGACGAGATCGGCATCGAGGTCCGCATGATACGCGGACGCGACGATCGCGGCCGGACCAAGCGGCTGCTGTGCGCCTATAACCGGTCAACCGGGCGAACCGAGGTGCAGGAAGCGGCCAACTGGAATGGGCCGACGACCACACCGTAAGTAGTGATCAGCGCCCGGTGAAGGTCGCCGGGCGTCGTTCGAATACCGATGCGACTCCTTCGGCATAATCCGCCGTGGCCCGCAATTTCGCCTGTTCGGCATGTTCGTGGACCAGCGTTTCGCGGATCCGATCCAGCAGGGCCGCGCGCATCGTCGCGCGCGTCGCGACGAGCGCGAGGGGCGCATTTTGCGCGATGTCCGATGCAAGCGCATGCGCACCACTGCGCGCCTCGCCGCTCGGGACAAGCCGGTCGACCAGGCCCCAATCGGCGACCTGATCGGGTTTGTAGCGGCCCGACGTCATGAACATTTCAAGCGCGCGTTGATGACCGACGAGGCGTGGCAGGGTGAGCGTCAGCGCAAAGCCGGGATGGAAACCGAGGCGCGTGAAATTGCCGACAAAGCGCGCCTCCGGCGAGGCGACGCGGAAATCGGCGGCGACCGCAAGGCCCAGTCCGGCCCCGACGGCTGCGCCATGGACTGCGGCAACAACAGGCTTTTGTGCGGCAAAAATGGTCAGCGCCTGATCGTAGAATTCGCGGATCGGATCGGCGCTGTCGGTGCCGAAACCGCCCGGGGTGGCGAGGTCTGCGCCACCACAAAACGGCTTGCCATCGGATGCAAGAACGGTCGCGCGAATCGCAGGATCGGCATCAATGGCGGCGAGCGCGATGCCAAGGTCGCGCAGCAGACCGACGGTGGCGTGGTTGTTCGGCCCGCTGGTAAACACCAGTTCGGCGACCGGCCCGTGATCGGTGCGGGTAAGCGTGTGGGTCATGGCCTTGTATCCATCAATGTCCGGGCAACGACCATGCGATGCACTTCAGAAGGGCCGTCGTAAATCCGCATCGTTCGGACCCGTCCGGCGAGCAAGGCGAACGGCATTTCACGCGCCATGCCCATTGCCCCGAACGCCTGCATGGCATTGTCGATAACCTCTCCCGCCATTTCGATGGCGAACACCTTGAGCATCGAGATTTCGCGGCGGACATCGCGGCCGTGATCGAGTTTCCAGGC
>JANNMK010000124.1:0-3376 GCA_031397785.1 Sphingomonas sp.
CTGAGGCTCCGCCCGCGTCGACCGGTTCGGCCTATCGCGTCCTGGCGCGCAAATACCGGCCGCAGACCTTTGCCGAGCTGATCGGCCAGGATGCGATGGTGCAGACGCTGGCCAATGCCATCCGCCGCGACCGCATTGCCCACGCGTTCCTGATGACCGGGGTGCGCGGGGTGGGCAAGACGTCGACCGCGCGGCTGATCGCCAAGGCACTGAATTGCATCGGGTCGGACGGTGAGGGCGGGCCGACCATCGACCCGTGCGGGCAGTGCGACCCGTGCATCGCGATTGCCGAGGGGCGGCATATCGATGTCATCGAAATGGATGCGGCCAGCCATACCGGCGTCGACGACGTGCGCGAGATTATCGAGGCGGTGCGGTATTCCGCGGTCAGCGCGCGCTATAAAATCTATATCATCGACGAAGTGCACATGCTGTCTAAGAACGCGTTCAATGCGCTGCTCAAGACGCTGGAAGAACCGCCGCCGCACGTCAAATTCCTGTTCGCGACCACCGAAGTGGGCAAAGTGCCGGTGACGGTCCTGTCGCGCTGCCAGCGGTTTGATCTGCGGCGCATCACGCCCGATCTGCTGGTCGCGCAGTTCGCGCGCATCTGCGCTGCGGAATCTGTCGAGGCCGAGGACCAGGCGCTGCGGATGATCGCGTCTGCCGCCGAAGGATCGGTGCGCGATGGCCTGTCGATCCTCGATCAGGCGATCGCGCATTCCGGTCTGGCGGGGGCGGGTCTGGCGGGGGGCGGGCCAGAGGGCGATGCCAGGGTCACGGCGGCGCAGGTGCAGGACATGCTGGGGCTCAGCGATGGCGGAGCGACGCGCGCGCTGCTGGGTGAATTGCTGGGCGGCGATCCGGGCGTGGTGATCGACCGGGTGCGCGCCCAATATGCGCTGGGCATCGAACCGCTGGCGATGATGCGCGGGCTGATGGGTCTGGTGCACGGCATCGCGCTCGCCCGGGCGAGCCGCGCCGACGATCCCGCGCTGCTGCCCGAAGACCGCGCCGCGATCACCGACTGGGCAGGGCGGATGGGGATGGCGAGCATCCAGCGATTGTGGCAGCTGTTGCTGCGCGCGCATGGCGAGGTGGCGACCGCCGCCGATCCGCTAGAGGCAGCGACCATGGCCTGCCTCAGGATCGTCCATGCAGCATCGCTGCCCGATCCCGACGAACTGGCACGGATGCTGGCCGAGCGCGGCGATGGGCCGAGCCCGACCGGCAATATGCCGCCAGCCGCGACCGTGCCCGCCGCGCCGACGGCGATAGCGAGGGCGGACGCAGCGGGCGAGGGCGAGGTGCCGGCTGCCGTCGCGGTCGACAGCGCGTTGGCGGACAGCGCATTGGCCGATCACGCACCGGACAATGGCGCGCTGGACGATGTCGTATTGGCCGAAACGCCCGCAAAAACACCGGCACCAACACCGGCACCGATACCGGCACCGACGCTCGATGCGCTGGCCGCCGCGCTGGCGGATAATGGCGATCTGGTGCTGGCATCGCTGATGCGGCGTGAGGCGCGGCTGGTTTCGGCAGAGGCGGGGGCGCTGGTGCTGGCCCGCTGTCCGGCGATCGGCGCGGCGGAGGCAGCGGCGCTGGCGGGCGGATTGTCGCGGGCGATGCAGCAGGCATGGCAGATAGACTTGTCAGATGCGCCCGGGGCACCGACATTGGCCGAGCAGGTCGCAGCAGCAGAGGCGCAAGGCGAGGCGCAATTGCGCAGCCATCCGCTGGTTGCCGCAGTCTTTGCAGCCTTTCCCACTGCCGATCTGCTGCGCACACCGCGCGCCGCCAGCGGGCAATGACAGTCAAATCAGGAGCATGATCTTATGAAATCGATGGAAGAAATGATGGCCGCCGCACAGCAGGCCGCCGCGACCATCCAGGCCCAGATGACCGAAGCGCAGGCCAAGCTCGATACGCTGGAGGTCGAGGGTGTGGCAGGCGGCGGGCTGGTCCGCATCAACGCCACCGCCAAGGGCCGCATCCGCCGCGTGACGATCGACGAAACCCTGCTCAGCCCGTCGGAAAAGGGGATGCTGGAGGATCTGGTCGCTGCCGCGATCAACGATGCGCGGGCCAAGGCCGATCAGGTCAGCAATGAGGAAATGGGCAAGATGACGCAGGGGCTGCCGCTGCCTGACGGGTTCAAACTGCCTTTTGGCTGACGACCGCGGTGGTCCTGCTGCCCATTGTAAGGCGGCCGATGCGGGCCATATGACATGGACCGCCATGCACGACAGGTGCGAAATATCAGAAAATTGCCGTGTGAAACGGCCGGAGTATCGATGACCATTTCCTACCCCCTGCTGCCGTTGCGCGACATTGTTGTCTTTCCGCAGATGGTGGTTCCGCTGTTCGTCGGCCGCGACAAATCGGTGGCGGCGCTCGAACGCGCGATGACGGGCGACAAGGATGTTTTCCTGACCGCCCAGCTCGACCCGGCCGAGGACGATCCCGACAGCGACGATCTTTACGATCTGGGCGTGATCGCCAGTGTGTTGCAGCTGCTCAAGCTGCCCGACGGCACGGTGCGCGTGCTGGTCGAAGGCAAATCGCGGGCGCGGATGACCGGGCTGGTGGCGCATGCGGACTGGACCGAGGTGACCATCGAACCGGTCGCCGACCCCGAAGCCGACAGCGCCGAATTGCAGGCGCTGATGCGCACCACGGCTGAACAATTTGGCGAATATGCCAAACTTAACAAGCGCCTGCCGTCCGAGACGGTCGCGCAGGTCGAACAGCTCGACAGCGCGGGCCAGGTTGCCGATACCATCGCCGCCAACCTCAACGTCAAGGTCGCCGACAAGCAGGCGATCCTGACCGAAGCGGACATCGCCAAGCGGCTCGAACTGGTGCTCGGCTTCATGGAGGGCGAGCTGGGCGCATTGCAGGTCGAAAAGCGCATCCGTGGCCGGGTCAAGCGCCAGATGGAAAAGACCCAGCGCGAATATTATCTCAACGAACAGTTGAAGGCGATCCAGCGCGAGTTGGGCGATGGTGAGGGCGGCGAAGGCGGCGAGGGCGAAATTGTCGACCTGACCGCCAAGATCGACAAGGCGAAAATGCCCAAGGAAGTGCGGTTGCGCGCGCTGTCCGAGCTCAAGAAGCTCAAGGGCATGGCGCCGATGTCGGCGGAATCGACGGTGGTGCGCAACTATCTCGACGTGCTGCTGGGCGTGCCGTGGGGCAAGACTAGCAAGGTCAAAAAGGACATCGCCGCCGCGCAGACCATCCTCGACGAGGATCATTTCGCGCTTGAGAAGGTCAAGGACCGGATCGTCGAATATCTCGCGGTGCAAGCGCGGACGAACAAGCTGAAAGGTCCGATCCTGTGTCTGGTCGGCCCTCCCGGCGTTGGCAAGAC
>JANNMK010000137.1:0-4564 GCA_031397785.1 Sphingomonas sp.
GATCAGCCGCGCGTCGGGATCGTCGGGCAGAGCGCTGCCGGCCGGTGCGTGGAGCAGGTTGTCGAGCCCCTTTATCACCGCCACATCCGCCGGGGACACCAGCTTGAGCCGGTCGATCCGTTGCGGGACAGCAGGGTCGCCGCCGGGCGGCACGATCCACAGCGCACCATCGTCACCGATGCGGACGGAATCGGCCGGGGGCAGGGTAATCGGGCCCGCTTCGCCCAGCACCGGCGCGCCATCACCTGTGGTGAGCAAGCCGCTGGGCGAGCGCGTCAGGTCACCGCGCCGTGTATAGGCTTCGCCGCCGTCCCGGGTCTGCACGGCGAGCAATGCATCGCCCGACAAGGCGATGTCGAGATCGCGGCCGGTCGATGCCACCGCGCCTTGCGACAGATCGGCGGCGCGCACGCCCTCGGCCATCGTCGCGCGCGTCGCCAGCGTATCGCCGCGCATCCACAGCGATTGTGCCGCCGAAATATCGGCCCTGAATCCGGTGGTCGACACATTGGCGAGATTATTGGCCGTTGCCGTCTGCCGGGCCATCGCGCCGCGCAGCGCGGCAAGCGACAGGTGGATCAGCTTATCCATGGTGCACGGTCCCGTCAGTTGATGCCGAGGACCGACTGGGTCATCGCGTTGGCCGTTTCGATCGCCTTGGCATTGGCCTGGAAATTGCGTTGCGCGGTGATCAGCGACACCAGCTCCTCGGTCAGATCGACGTTGGCCGCCTCGAGCATTCCGGTCTGGATAGCCCCAGTCCCGCCTTCGCCTGGCGTGACGACCACCGCAGGACCGCTGTCTCCGGTAACCGACCAGCGCGCATCGCCATGCTGGCGCAAACCGGCGGGATTGGCGAAATCCGCCACCGCCAGTCGCCCGAGCGGCTGGGTGCTGCCATCGGCAAAGGTTGCGGTGACAAGCCCGTCGCCACCGATGTTGACCGTGCTGAACTGGGCCGGCGCAAAGCCGTCTTCGCGTATGCCGGCGATTGCAAAGGCCGGGCCGGCCAGTCGTGTCGCGCTACCGAAATCGAGCGAGAGGGCGAGCGGCCCCGAAGCTCCGCGCGGCTGCACGCTGTCGAGAGCGACCGGACCGGACGGGCTGGTCAGAGCGCCCGTCGCACTGAAATCAAGCCGCAGCGCAGTCGCGGTCGCCGACCGGTCGCCGACGAACACATTGACATCCCATGCATCGCTGGAGTCGCCTGCGCCGACAGACGATGTACGGGTGAAATAAAGGGTGGCGGGGATGGTGTTGCCCGCGCTGTCCGTCACCGTGGTCAGCTGGCTGAAATTATAGCTTTCGGGATCGGTTGGGCTGAAGGCATAGGGCCGGGCAGCGGTATAGGCTGTGCGGTCGGCGGGCTTGTCGGCAGTGGTCGGCAATGTCGCGGTCAGCGCGACCGTCGTCGTTGCCCGCGCAAGCCCCGACGATGTCGGCAACTGCAGCGCGGTGGCTGCGGCGACATCGCTGGCGGTCGGATTTCCGGCAATGTCGACGGGCAACACCTGGACATAGGCGCGCCCGCTATCGACCAGAAAGCGGTCGGCATCGAAACCGAACGACCCGGCGCGAGTGAAATAGCTCGATCCGCCGGTCTGCTTGTCGCGGGTCAGGAAAAATCCGGTGCCGGTGATCGCGACATCCAGTTCACGTGCCGTGTTCTGATACCCGCCTTGGGTAAACAGCTGCTGCACCGTCTTGACGCGCGTGCCCAGCCCGGCGGAATTGCGCGCTGGCGGCATGATGTCGCCAAATTCGACGCGGCTTTTCTTGAATCCGATCGTGCCGACATTCGCGACATTGTTTGACGTGGTCGACAGATCAGCCTGGGCACCGCGAAGGCCCGAGAGCGAGGTGGAAAATGACATGGGAATGCGTCCTTATTGCAATCAGGCAAGGCGAAGTGCGGCATCGGGCGCGAACAGCCCGAGCGGAGTGACAAGACGGCTTTGCAGGCCGCCAGCCGGCGACTGGATTGCGCCAATCTCGGTCCAGGCCCGCGCAGAAGCCGCGACCGGGCTCGCCCCGCTCGAGGCGGCGACGATCATCCTGAGCGGGCCGGATGCACCGCTGCCGGTCCAGTTGAACGATAGTGGGCCGGGACCGCGCGCACCGAAATCCTTGCTGTGAACAGTCGCGCCGCTGTCGTCGATCAGGCTGACGATCACCGCATCGGCAGAGGACGCCAGCTCGATCTCGCCGCGATAGCTGCCATCGCTCATCGGCGCGACTCGATCGCTTTCGACCAGCATTGCCCGCCCGATCCATGACGATGCATCCGTGATGCGGCCGCCGCCGGTCAGCTGCGCGGCGATGGCGGAAAGGCTCGCGTTCATTTCGGCGATGCCTGCAACCTGGCTGAACTGCGCCATCTGCGCGACCATCTGGGTGTTGTCGATCGGCTTGAACGGATCCTGCGTCGTCAGCTGTGCCGTCATCAGTTTCAGAAAATCGTCCTGACCCAGCGATGCCGCCGGGCTGGCCGTCCGCGGCACAGCAGCCGCAAAAGGGGCGGGAGACAGCGCCGCAATGTCGCCGAGCGCGCTCACTGGCCGAGCCTCAATGTATCGAGCGTCAACGACTTGGCGGTCTGCAGCACCTGGACATTGTCCTGATACTGCCGGGCCGCTTCGACCATGTCGATCAGCTCGGCCGACGGATCGACGCTGGCTTCCCAGATATAGCCCTCACCATCGGCCATCGGATGGCCGGGTGCATGGCGTCTGGCGGGCTCGGTCGTCACCTGTGTGATGCGCTCCACCGTGACGGTGGCGACACCCGGTGATGCCTCGACGGTGCGGAACACCGGACGCAGGGCACGGAATGCACCATCGCGGGTCGACGAAACGGTGCCTGCGTTGGCCAGATTGGATGCGGTGGCGTTCAGCCGAGCAAGCTGCGCCGACATGGCCCGGCCCGATATGTCGAAGATGGAAAGCGGAGCGGCCATCGTCATTCTCCCTTGAGCGCGCGTTTGAGCGTCGAGATACGCCCTTCGATAAAGGCGAGCGTGGTGCGGTACTGGAGCGCGTTTTCGGCAAACAAAGTCTGTTCAGTCGAAAGCTCGACCGTATTTCCGTCGATGCTGGGGGACAGCGGCACGCGATAGGCGATGGCATTGCTCGCCGCGTCATCGGCGCTCGCCCCGCCAGCAGCATCGGCCATGGCCCGGTCGAAATCGATGTCGCGCGCTTTATATCCCGGCGTTGCGGCATTCGCGATGTTCGACGCCAGCAGCGCCAGCCGTTGAGAGCGCAGCGCAAGCGCGGTTCCATGAATGCCGAAAAGATCCTGTCTGCTCATATCCGACGCCTTCGTTGCGGTGCGGGTTCGCATCGGTAGCAGCAAGGCCTGTGCCAACCTGCCGTCGCAGCATCAGGCATCCCGGAAATCCTTGAGTTTGCACGGCCACCATTTGGCATGGACGTTGCTGCATTGTCGGCACATCCACAGGAGAAACCCGATGATGACGAGATTCCGACACGCATTGTTGCTGGCTGCATGCTGCGCCACACCTGCACTGGCCCAGGCCAGCTTTGAAGATCTGGCTGCGCTCGATGCACGGATCGCCACTGCACTCGGCGCCGGGGTCGGCGAAGCGGGGGGTGCCGTCGCGCCGATTGATCGGCGGCTGCGGCTCGCCTCCTGTCCTCAGCCAGCGACGATCAGTGCCCCAGCGGCGGGTGCGGTCACCGTCAGATGCACCCCATTGGGCTGGCGGATCCGTGTCGCGGTCGGGGCCGGTCCGCGCGCAGCCTCATCCGCCGTCGAAGTACCGCAGCTTCTGGTGCGGCGCGGCGAGGCCGTCGATCTGGTCGTCCGGGCCTGCGGTTTTACTGTCAGCGGATCGGGTATCGCCGAACAATCCGGCATGGCGGGGGATCGTATCCGTATCCGACTGGTTGATCGCCCCGTCGATCGCAGCGGCAGCCGCAGCGGGAATGGCAGCCGCATCGCCACCGGCCAGATCCTCGCCGATGGACGGGTGGCGATCGGTGGATTTAACTAGTTGGTCATGATGTCGTCAATCATCCAGACCTGCTATGCAAATCGCAGGATAACGATGGACACGGAACAGGAATATGGTCGATCCAGTGAACAAGACGGCACCCGCAGCGGGCATGACCCGCGCCGGGTTGAGCCGTCCGGCGGCAAGCACCGCTGCTGCCAGTGCCGCCGTTGCGGCGTCATCCGCCTCGGTCAGCCGACCAGCATCGCTGGTTGCGCAGATCGTCGATCAGGGCCCGCCGGTCGATGCCGCCAGGGTGGCCGTGCTGAAGGCACAGATTGCAGCGGGCGCTTACCCGATAGATGCGGCGCGCCTCGCAAACGACATCCTCAGCCACGGCAAAGGCGCAGGCGAATGACCATGCCCTTTTGCATTGATGAGGCAGGCCGCGCTCAGGCGGCGCTCGCTGCGGCTATCGGTGCCGGCAATGCGGATGCGATCATCGCCGCCTCGGCGCGTCTGTCGGCGCTGATTGCCGCTGCCGGATCGCCGACGCCGGTGTCGGACAGCCGACCGCTCGGTGCCCTGCGGTCGGACATTATCGCCACC
>JANNMK010000139.1:0-2157 GCA_031397785.1 Sphingomonas sp.
GTGAGGCGGATGCGTTCGTTGAAGCGCACCAGATGCGGGCTGGCATAGACGTGGACGCGCTGCCCGTCGGCTTCGAGCGCGGCGCGCAGGACGGCACAGGTCGATCCCTTGCCATTGGTGCCAGCGACATGGAACACCGGCGGCAGGCGATGGTGCGGATTGCCGAGCCGGGCGAGCAGCGCCGTGATGCGTTCCAGCCCGAGGGTATCGCGGCCAGGGGAGAGGCGGGCGAGCCGGTCGAGCTGGGTTTGGACGACGGTGGAATCGGACGTGGCGTGGTCGGGCATATTTTTCTCCCTCTCCCTCTCCCTGACCCTCTCCCCTGAAGGGGCGAGGGGATCAGGCAGCCGCTTTCGTAGGAGCCAGATAGCCGATCAGGCGGGAGAGTGTGGCGCGCAGGTCCTTTCTCTCGACCACCATGTCGATGAGGCCGTGATCGAGATAATATTCGCTGGTCTGGAAATTGTCGGGGAGTTTGGCGCGGATCGTCTGTTCGATGACGCGGCGTCCGGTAAAGGCGAGAGTCGCCTTGGGTTCGGAAATCTGGACATCGCCGAGCTGGGCATAGGCCGCCATGACGCCGCCCGACGTGGGATCGGTCAGCACGACGATATAGGGCAGATGCGCGCGTTTGAGACGTTGCAGAGCCACGGTGGTACGCGGCATCTGCATCAGGCTGAGGATTCCTTCCTGCATGCGCGCGCCGCCGGATGCGGAAAAGACGATGAAGGCGCATTGGCGGCGCAGCGCCTCTTCGGCCGCCGCGATGAACGCTTCACCCACGGCGATCCCCATCGATCCGCCCATGAAGGCGAAGTCCTGCACCGCCACGACCGCGCCGCGCCCGTCGATCGTGCCATAAGCCGCCTGCATCGCATCGGCATCGCCGGTGGCCAGC
This sequence comes from Sphingomonas sp., assembly GCA_031397785.1. GTDB lineage: Bacteria > Pseudomonadota > Alphaproteobacteria > Sphingomonadales > Sphingomonadaceae > Sphingopyxis. The sequence goes on from JANNMK010000139.1 coordinate 899, forward strand.
CGGGATGCCTTGATACGATCGACATATTTTTTCGAATCGCGAAATTTGAGCGGGTCTTCGCGGACGGAGGGCATGGCAATTGCGACCATTGTTGAGTCGTCGAACAACTGGCCAAAGCGCTCGCTCGAACCGATGCGGTCGTGCCGGTCACAGCGCGGACAGACGTACAGATTATCTTCCCATTCCTTGACGAACACCAGCGTCTGGCAGGATTTGCACTTGTGCCAGAGATTGTCCGGCGTTTCCTTTTTCGCGACGAACGGCAGCGCGTTGCGGACGCGGTTGAGCCAGCTCATGCAGCGATCTCCCTTGCAACGCCGGTCATGGCGGCCGCCAGCGACGCGACATAGGCCTGTACATGCGCGGGTGCGTCGGCGCCATGCTGCCCGACCAGCTCGACGATCGCCGAGCCGACGACGACCCCGTCGGCGACACGCGCGATGGCGGCCGCCTGCTCTGGCGTACGCACGCCAAAACCGACGGCGACGGGCAGGTCGGTCGCTGCTTTGAGACGCGCGACGGCCGCGGCGATACTGTCCTGGCTGGCAGTTTGCAGGCCGGTGATCCCGGCGACCGAGACATAATAGAGAAAGCCATCGGCACCATCGAGCACCGCGGGCAGCCGGGCAGTGTCGGTGGTCGGGGTGGCAAGCCGGATCGGCGCGATACCGCGGGCGCGCAGCGCAGGGCCGAGCTGGTCGTCCTCCTCCGGCGGGATATCGACGCAGATCACGCCATCGACCCCGGCGGCGGCGCACTCATCCGCGAACCAGTCCGCGCCGCGCCGCACCATCGGATTGGCATAACCCATCAGCACGAGCGGCACCGCCGGGTGGTGGACGCGGAAATCGCGGGCGAGGGTGAGGATGTCGGCGGTGGTGGTGCCCGCCGCAAGACTGCGGATGTTCGCCGCCTGGATCGCCGGGCCGTCGGCCATCGGATCGGTAAACGGCATGCCGAGTTCGATAACATCCGCCCCGCCTGCGACCAGCGCGTCGAGGATCGCAGGGGTGGGGCCGTCGCCTGCGGTGACGAAAGTGACGAGGGCGGGGTGGGGGCGGGTGAAGGCGGTGGTGAGGCGGGTCATGGCTGCCCCTCTCCCCAACCCTGTCCCCTGAAGGGGAGAGGGGGTAAAGCCCTCTCCCCTTCAGGGGAGAGGGTTGGGAGAGGGGGTTGAGCCAAGCACTGGCCTATCATGGTCAGCACACCCTCCAAATTGGTCATGACATCTGAATTGGTAAATCTGATCACCTTGAAAC
>JANNMK010000323.1:0-16620 GCA_031397785.1 Sphingomonas sp.
GACCTCCTCGCGCTGCACCGTGCGAAACGCATTGTCGAAATTGTCGGAGAGCGCCTCGCCGGTGGTCACCGGCACCTCCTGCCCGACCAGGAACCGCGCCTCGTTATTGTCGAGCGTGACGATATGCGGGGTCGCGAGCAGGTTCGACGATGTGTCGGCCTGCACCGCATTGATGATCGCGCCGAACACGGTGTTGCGGCCGATGTCTCCGGCAAAGCCGGCAAAGCCGCCGGTCGCCGACAATATCTGTTGCGCCGCCGCCTCGATCACGCCGTTGCCCAGCGGGTTCTGCTGGGTGGTCGTCACCACATTGCCGTCGATGGTGGTGGTGTTGCGCGACAGTTCATAGCCCGCCGCCGCTGCGCCCAGCGTCAGGATATTGGGGTTGGCGTTCGAATAGTTGGTTGCGAGGAACGGAATATTCTCGCCGCCGAGCAGGAATTGCACGCCCAGCTGCCGCGCCGCATTCTCGCCGATCTCGACGATGATCGCCTCGACCAGCACCTGTTGCCGCCGGGTGTCGAGCTGGCGGATCAGCTCGCCCAGCTGGCGCTGCACATCGGCATTGGCCGCGACGATGATCGCATTAGCCCCTTCGTAGCGCGTCACGATCGCCGGGCCGCGGGTCACGATACTGTTGCCCCCGCCGCCACCGCCTCCGCTGTTGACCGCCGGTTGCGGCGTTGCAGGGCCGCTTGCGCCGCTGCCGCCGGTGTCGCCGCTGGGGCGGTTGACCGACGTCGGCTGCGCCTGCGGGATCGGGTCGCTGCCGCCGCCGACCAGCTGCTGCAGCGTCGGCAGCAGCCGCGCGGCATCGGCATGCTCGAGGAAATAAACGCGGATTTCCGCCGATGACGCCGCCCGGCTGTCGAGTTCCTCGGCGAGCGCGGCAAAGCGCGCGACCTGCGCCGCGTCGCCGCGGATGGCGATGCTGTTCGATGCGTCGAACGCCGCCACCGTCACCCCGCCGGTTGCCGCCGCGCCATTAGCCCCTGCCTCGCCCGCGCCCAGCTGCTGCAGCGACGCCGCGATCTCGCGCGCGCCGGCGTTGCGCAGATGGACCAGCCGGGTCGCGCTGGCATCGCGGTCGATCGACTGGATCAGCGCCCGTACCCGGCGGACATTGTCGGCGAAATCGACCACCACCAAGCTGTTGGCGTTGCGGTTGGCGGTCACCGATCCCTGCGCGCTGACCAGCGGGCGCAGCGTCTCGATCGCCGCGCCGGCATCGATGTAGCGCAGCCGGATGACTTCGGTGACCAGCGCATTGGGGCTTGCGCCGCGCGTGCCGAGCCGGCTCGGCTGCGCCGCCGCGCCGTCGGTCGGCTGGATGCGGTAGCTCCCGTTCGACAACGGGATGGCGATCAGCCCGTTGGCGCGCAGTGTCGACAGGAAGATCTCGAAATATTCGGCGCGGCTCAGCGGCCGTTCGGTGACCACCGTCACCTTGCCCTGCACCCGGCCGTCGACCACGAATGTCCGCCCGGTGACGCGCGCGGCATCGGCGATGAAGGCGCGGATATCGGCATCGCGGACATTGAGCACATGCTGCGCCATCGCCGGCTGGGCGGCGGCGACCAGCGCGGCAATCGACAGTAAAGGTGCGGCGAAACGATGCGTCATGGATTTCCGTTCGGGATGATGATGGCGATCGGCACGGTGCCGGCCCCACGCTCGACGTCGAGGGAGAGGCGCACGCCTGGCTGGAGCTGGGCTGCGATGCCGGCCGCATCGCTGGCCGATGTGACCGGCCGCCCATTGATGGCGCGGATGACGTCGCCGTTGCGGAATCCGGCGGCCTGAAACGCGCTACCGTCACCCTGCTGGCCCAGCGCGATGCCCGTGACGCGCCCGGATTCCGACCTGGGGGAAAAGCTGATCCCGGCACGCAGGCTTTGCGGACTTAGGGGGATGGCGCCCGATAAGGCGGCGTTGGTCGCCATCGGCGCGCTGCCCGTCGAACCCGCTGCCGCAACCGCATTGGCCCCGCCCGGTGCATCGGCCTGGTCGATATAGAGGAGTTCGCGTTTGCCGGAATTATCGATTTCGACATGATCGAAATGGACCGCGACCAGCCGCACACCGGGCTGGATTTCCTCACCCACGCCGATGCTGTTCTGGATGCCGTCGGTACCGGCGATGATCGCTGACCCGGCCGCCGATCCCATGTTCATGCGGATGCCGAACAAGCCGATCTGCAAAGCGGTGACCGCATTGCTTGCGCCTTCGCCGGTCGGCAGGTTGCGATAAAATGGGTCAACCCGGGCAAACAGCTGCGCCTTGGCCGCCGCCGCCATGTCCTCGGGGGCACGTGGCCGCCAGTCGCCAAGCGGGGCGGCAGGCGTGACGATGGCGAACAGTAATCGGACCAGCTGGATGACCAGGACAGCGACCAGCGCACCGATCAGCGCACGGGCAGGCCAGCCGCCCGGAACGCTTTGCAAGCGCCGTCGCATCCGATCCCCGACCGCCAGCCTCATCTTGTCTGCACAGCTCCCCCGCATTTCCATGCCACGATTCGGGCGCTAGTCATTCGCCATGACCATAGGATGACAGCGATGCTACACTAATGTTGCACCGCCAACCAAAGAAAACCCCTCCCTGCGGGCGAGCAGGGAAGGGTCATTATGTGCGCGATGTGTCGAGGGTCAGAATTTAAGCGAGGCACCGAGCGACACGCTCGTTCCGACATCGTAGCGATTATAGAACACCCGGTTGCTGCCCGATTGCTGGACTTCGGAATAGCGCCGTCCGGTAAGGTTCCGCGCCTCGAGCTTCACTTCAAGCTCCTGTCCGAACAGCATCAGCCCCTGCCGCGCCACGAAATCGAGGCGCAGGCCGGGCCGTTCCTCGATATCGGGCTGACCCGAAGGGCCACGGCTGGTGACCCGCGGGCTGGCGTAGGTCAGCAGCAACGTCTGCTGCGACAGATTTTCGGTATCTTCCAGACCGAACTGGATATTGACCAGATGGTCCGATTGTCCGGTCAGCGGGCTGCCATCGAAAAAGAAATCGGTCGCCGCCAGCGTCGTACCGTTGATCACCGTGGTATCGGCGGCGCCAACTGCAATATCGGATTTGGTATAGGTATAGTTGCCGATGACGACAAAGCGGCGATTAGCCCAGAAGGCACCGCTCCATTCGTCGGTCGGGAAATATTTCTGCGCCTCTATTTCCACCCCGTACAGGGTCGCCTGCGGCGCATTGGCATAGCTGGTGTTGATCGTATTGCCGTCGGTCGAGGTAAAGGCTTCGATAGGATTGGTGATATCCTTGTAAAATGCGGCTGCGGTGATCCGCTGGTCGCGCGCGAAATACCATTCATACCTGACTTCGGCGTTGGTCAGCTCGCTGTCCTGCAACGAGGGATTGCCGCGGAACAGCCGGTTTGAATCGGGATCCTGATAGACCTGTGCGACCAGTTCGCGAAATTGCGGACGGGCCACGGTCTTCGATGCATTGGCCCGCAATTGCATGTCCGGGCCAACCTCCCACGTCACAGTGATGGCGGGCAGCCAGTAATCATTGGCGATATTGGTCGACCGGATCGCGCTGCCGCCGGTATTGAACAGATCGATGGGCGCGACGGTCTGCAACGCGTCTTCGTACCGCACCCCGACATTGACCTGAAGCCCGTCGACGATATCGGCCTGGATTTGCCCGTAACCGCCCTGAGTCACCAGTTCGGCGGCAAAAGCGGCGGTCCCGTCCTGCGCCGACGTTTCAAGGAGGACGATGTCGAACGCCTGGATGGTGGTGTCCGACAACAGGAAATCGGGGCGCAACTGGATGACCGGCAGCGGCAGGTTGCGACCGCGGTAGAAGAACGAGCGACGCACCGAAGTCCGGTCGGTGTCGGAATAGGCGTAGCCGGCGGTGGCGGTGATGTCCGGCGTCAGTTCGTAAGACAGATCGACGCCATAGGACCATAGTTGCTCGTTGAGGTCGGAAAAGGCCACCGACGCCTCACCCCGGTTGCCGCCCAGATCGTTGACAAACTTGTTGCCCGTCGGGTCGGAAGCGGTCGGCACGTTGGTGCGGACATAGGTGAAGCTGCGTTCATAGGGCGCCTCGCGCTGGGTCTTGGCGTAGCCGCCGCGAAAATCGATCTGCAGCGCGTCATAGTCGAATTCGGCGACCAGCTGGCTGTTGATCAGCTGGCGTTCGAACCAGGCGGTATCCTGTTGCAGGATATCGCGGTCCGGCTGGCTCTGATCGCGGCCGATGCCCAGCCGCGCCTGCTTCAGGCTGTCGCGGATATACAAATTGGTCCAGCGCAGGCGATGGTCGCCAAACTCCAGACCGAGACCCAGCAGGCCGTTGACCACCACCCGGTTGTCGGTGATCACCCGCTGGAAACTGCTTTCCGGCGTCCCTGACAGATCGTCGTTAAGCGAGAATTGCTGGAGCGTGTCGCGGGTCTTCCAGCTGTTGTCGATGCCCGCGGTGGCGATCACGCCCAGCCGCACGTCGCCGATATCCCAGCTGGCCCCACCGGTTATATTGGCCGACCAGTTGAGCGGAATATCGAGGTTGCGCTGCAACAATGTCGTGCGCGCATTGCTCAGCGAACTGGCGATCAGGCCCAGCTGTTCGGTGCTGAAGTCTGCGCCCTCGATGATCGGCTTGCCGCTGTCGAATGCCGCCTGCAGCAGCGTCGGCACATCGCGCTCGCCATTGTCGAAGCCGGTAAAATCGCTGGGACTGCCGAAATAGGTGTAGCCGAGATTGAGCGTCGTTTCGCTGTCGCCACTGATGCTGCCACCGATGGTCAGGAAATTTTCGGTCGGAATTGCGCGCGTCGTCAGGTTGATGACACCGCCGCCAAACTCGCCGGGAAAATTCACCGAATAGCTTTTCTGCACCAGCGTCGATGCGATCACGCTGGTCGGAAAAATGTCGAGCGGCACGACCCGCTTCAGCGGCTCGGGGCTGGGCAGCGGCGATCCGTTGAGCAGTGCCAGCGAGTAGCGGTCGCCAAGCCCGCGGACGTAGACAAAGCCACCGCCGACCACCGACAGGCCGGTGACGCGCTGGAGGGCTCCTGCAATGTCGCCTTCGCCGGTGCGCGCGATATCGGCGCTCGACAGCACCGAGACGACTTCGGGCGTGGCGCGGATCGGGTTGGGGGTGAAGCGGCCACGCACGACAATATCGTCATTGGGCACATCACCGCCGCCGGGGATCGATATTTCGACATTGTCCTCGACGGGGTCCTTAGCGGATTGCCCCTCGATAGCGGGCTCCTCCGGCACGGGTGCGGAGCCGGAACCGGCTGCCGGGGCATTTTGGGCATAAGCCGCCGGAGAAACCAATGCCGTCGACAACAGCAACAGGCGCAGCAAGGATTGCGGCTTCATCTAATATCCCCTTGAGGCAAAGTGCCAATGGGGCGGAACGCGGCCCTTGCCGACGCTCCGCCCCGCATCATCATCAGTTGGTTCAGCTTGTCGGGATGGCCGTGCAACTGCCGCTCGATGCACCGAAGCTGGCGGTCGAGCTGTTGCAGGTCCAGCCGGCATACCAGGTGTCGGCCGCATCGCGCACCGCGCCGATATAGGCAGTGTTGACGAAAAAGCTGTTGACCGTGCTGGCGTTGAACGGCGTGCGCGCGGTTTCGTTGGTACCGTTGATGAACACGCTGGTGAGGGTAGGCGTGAGGGTTGCGGTGTTGTTGGTGCCGCTTTCGAACAGCGATTGCACCGCCGCATTGGTTACCCCGCCGGTGCCGAGGAAGGCACTGGTGCCGCCGCACTGCATGGCGACCGAATCGAAACGCGGTGGTCCGGCCTTGTCTGCCGCCGGGTTCGCCGCCGCAACGGTCGTGGCGGAGTTGATGCGAATGCAGGCAATGGTCGGACTGACAATCACGCCGTTGATCAAGCGATAGTCGGCGCCGCCGCGGATCAGCACCGACGCGGTGTTGGGGGCGACAGCGCGCTGGACGAAGGTAAAGTTGGACAGCGCGACATTCTGGCGCGGAGTCGTGTCTTCGTTGCCGTTGGAGTCGGCCTCAAGCATCGAATCGCCGACCGCTCCCCCAGCGCGGTGCACCGCGATCATGAACTGGACGTTGCCCTTGTACCCGACGTCGGTGTCGAGGCCGTCGTCTTCCGCTCCGGTGACCACGAGGTAGCGCATGTTGGTGCGCCCGCCGAACACTTCGATGCCGTCGTCCGAACTGTTGTGGATCTGGATGCGGTCGATCTGGGTGCCCGAACCGGTACCCGACGGGGTCAGGCCCTGCAGTTCGCGGTCGGCCGACAGCACGAAACCCGAAAAGCGGATCTGGACATAGCTCATGCGGCCCGAATTGTCGCCCGGCTGCGCGCCGCCATACAGGGCGTTCGACGTGCCTTCGGTGTCGCGTTCGCAGGCGACCGTTCCCGGTGTGGCAGCAGGGGCGAGGCAATCGGTGACCGGGGCGCGGCCGAGCAGGACGATACCGCCCCACAGTTGCGATGTCTGGTCGTCTGCCGACCCGACGACGTTGCCGCGGCCGGTAAAGATGATCGGCTGGGTCGGCGTGCCCACCGCATCGATGCGATTGCCGCGATTGACCACCAGGAACGACACGCCGGTCGCGCCGAACACGGTGACGCCCGGATCGATGGTCAGCGTTACGTCGGTGTTGGTGCTCGCCGCACCCTGGTCGGTGCCGACATCGACCCGGCCGGGCAGCGAATAGATGACACCCGGCACCTTGGCGATCGCGCTGGTCGCGGTGAAACGGGCCGGAAAGCCACAGTTGCGGAACGTACCCTGCGGCCCGGTGATGGTGCCGAGGTCGCTGAGCTGGTTGGGCCCGGCGATGGCGGGGCAATTGGCGGCCGGGGTCACCGTGCTTGGCGGGGTCGGGGTAGGCGCAGGGGTAGGCGTCGGTGCCGGGGTCGGCGCGGGAAGGACGATGACGCCTTCGCCGGGCGATGCGACGTCATCGGCACCGCAGGCGGCAAGCGTGATGGAAGCTACGCCGGCGAGCAGCGCCGTGCGGACTTGGGCGGATATTGCCATGAAATCGGTGCTCCGGATTGGGTGCGTCTTTGCGGATGCGCGCAGCCCGGGAATTGAGAGGCGTTGCCAAGCCCCCGAGCGACCGCCGATGCCGCCTTTAAGGACGCTGTGTGACGCGCCCGTGCCATTTCGGTGACATTTGCGTTGCCAATACGTGACAAGGCCGCGACGTTACTATGGCAGTTTCATGACATGAAATGGCAAAAGCCCCGCCGCCCTATGGGCAGCAGGGCTTTTCGCCTGTGATCGACAATCGGGCTTAGCGGTTGGCGAGCACCGGGTTCATCCGGACAAGCGCCCGGCGCGCGACATCGCGCGAATCGGCGACCTCGCCATTGGCCAGTTGCAGCATCACCCCGCTGCGATGGTCGCGCACGCTCTCGAACAACCGCTGCGCGCTTTGCGTGCGGCCGGTGCGCATATGAATATAGCCAAGGTTGAGCAGGCGGGCGGGATCGTCAGCAGCGACTGTGCGCGCATTTTCGATCTGGCTTTCCGCGGTTTGCAGATCGCCCGCGACGATCGCATCGAAACCGAGGCTGCCGCGCGCATAGCCGATTTCGCCGACGGCAGGATTGATGGTCTGTCGTCCTGTCGACTGGGCAGCAGCGGGTATCGCAACGCAGGCGGCCGACAGGGCCAGAACAAGGTGGAGCGTACGCATCTTTCTTTCTCCTGGATATGGGTCAGGAGCAGAAAGTGACACTTATATGACGGCTATGCAACAGAAATGTCACATAAGTGCAATTTTATCGTAATATCGCAGCGAAGAGGGCCTACCCCGCCTGATCGAACATGCTACCCCAAAGGCAGACGGTTGCTGCCATGCCGCACAGACTGCCGCGACTCCGCAGAAATTCGCGCTTCCGGATTGCGCACACTGTCCCACATCCGCCAGATCGCCGTGGCATTTTCGCGGGTCAGTTCGACCGCCATATAGCCGCGCCGCCCGGTGTCCGCCCATCGTAATCCCGGATTGGCACGGACCAGTGCCGCCGCAACATTGGCAGGCGGCACAGGCACATAAGTTTCGAAACCCGGCGAAGTCACGCTCATCCCGGCAAATTCGACGCCGGCAGCACAGCTGCCATGGCTGTGATCGAACGCCCAGCCATTATGGCTGTCGCCCGACAGAGTCACAAGATTGGCGCCCGCTGCCTGCGCAGCGCCGAGCAACCGGCTCCGCGCCGCCGGATAGCCGTCCCATGCATCGAGATTTAGCGGGAGCCCCGCCGCTGCGGCGGCCTGTGCCACCGCAAACCTCGCCCGGATATATTCGGGCGCACCGGCAGGAATCCAGGTGGCGGCCTCAGCCGGCGAATTGAGTGTCCCCATCACAAGTTGCTGGGCCAGAACCTGCCAGCGTATTCCGGAGCGGGCCGATGTTGCGATCAGATTGGCCAGCCATGCTTCCTGCTGCTCGCCGAGCAGCGTCCGATCGCTTGCTTGCCATGCGCCATCGCGGAATGCGGCAAGTCTTGCGGCAATGTCGCCGCCGCCGGCAACTTGCGCGTCATAGTCGAGCTGTTTCATCCGCCCGGTGACGCGCGTTTCAGGCAGTGCGATGGTTGCAAGGTCGCCGATCGCATAGCTCCGCCAAGGCGCATCGCTGACCGGCATCCATTCACGATAGGCGCGCATTGCCGCGGCCTTGCGTGCACTCCAGTCGCCCTCGGTCGCGGCGTCATGATTTTCTGCCCCGCCTTGCCATGCGTCATTGGCGAATTCATGATCGTCCCATTGGGCAATCATCGGCACCACCTGGTGCAGCCGCTGCAAGGCGGCGTCGGCGCGGTAGCTGGCATGGCGCAATCGATAGTCGGCAAGCGCGACAATCTCTCGCGTCGGTTGCACATCCCGCTCTGCGATGGTGGCATTGCGCGCCGGATAAACCCCCGGCGCATATTCGTAGATGTAGTCGCCGAGATGGACGGCAAGGTCGATGTTGCCGCGTTCCGCTGCATCGGCATAGGCATTGAACCAGCCGAAGCCCAGGTTGGAGCAGGAAAACACCGCCAGCGTGAACTGCGCCGTCGGTCCTTCGGGGAGGGTCCGGGTTCGCCCGACACAGCTTTTGCTGCCATCCGGCGCGACAAATCGATAATAGAACCAGCGGTCAGGGGTGAGGCCATCGGCGATGAATTTGGTGGTATGGTCGCGCTCGGCGCTGGCCGAGACGCTGCCTCCCCCGACGATCCGGCTGAAGTCGACGCTGTCGGACAATTCCACCGTCAATCGTGTGTCGGCGGCGCTCCCAACATAGCGCGTCCACAGCAGAACGGATCGCGGCCCCGGTTCGCCGCTGGCGACGCCATGGGTGAAGCCGCGCGCGCCGATGGTCTGCGCCGCACCCGGGAGCGAAAGCGCGCCAACACCGAGCATACCGAGCTGCAACAGCAGCCGCCGATCCGGGCACCACGCAGTTGTCATCGTCATTGGCTGATCCTTGCACCTTGCGACATCTTGACCCCCGGTGCCAGCGCAACATGACAGCGGCGTGGCAAATCAGCCCAGCGCGCCGAGCGCCAGCAGCACCGCCATGAACAGCATGAGCGTCATCGCGGCAAAGCTCATCAGCAGAAATGTACGCAGCATCGCACCGAGTCGCGAACTGCGATAGGTGCCGCGCAGCTGCCGATACATGTGGAAGGGAGGGTAAAAGGCGAACAGCGTCGCAATGATCCCCCCTGCCAGCCCGACTGCCGATGCCACTCTGAGCGCGATGGCCAGCAGCAGCATGAAACTGAGTGAGAAAGTAACGAACACCAGATGGTCATACATGCCAAAACGGCGACTGAATGGATACAGCAGCCACAGGAACGGCGCGGACAAGGGGATCAGCGCCCACGCAAATTTATAGGCGTTGCCCTGGATCTTGTAGAGCATCAGCGAAGGATTTTCGTTCGATTTCCTGATCAGCGTATCGATCCACGGCACCCCGGTTTCCAGATCGACAAAGCTGAATTGATTGGCCCGTGCCGGGTCTTCGCTGGCCTCGTCCAGTTGAAAGACGCGCGCGGCAAGTCGCTTTTCGGACAGCTCGCGTTCGATGCCCGCTATGGCGGCGACATCGATACCGGAGGCCCTGGCATTAGCCAAACGCGCTTCGGTTGCGCGAATATCACGACGGATTTCAGTTCGCGCCTGATTATATCCGGTTTGCGCATCGGCCGATTCGGTTGCGTCGAAATCACTGCCGCTCAGCCCTGTCCCCATTGCGCTGAATACCGCAAAGGTCAGGAACACGGCAAACAGGAACAACGCCAGCGGTGAAAAGAATCGCGCCCGCTCGCCATTGATATAGCGCCGCGTCAGCTCACCCGGCCGCCAGAAAAGCATCGGCAGCGTGCGCCACAGCTTGCCTTCGAAATGCAGCACGCTGTGCAGAATGTCGTGGCCGAAGGCCGCAACCGACCGATTGATGTGGCTATTCTGCCCACAGCCGCCACAATAAGGGGCATCGAGAAAATTGCCGCAGTTGAGGCAGCGACCGTGCTGTCGTTGCGTGCCTTCGCCGTGCCCGGATTCGATGGCGCGCGCTGTCAGCCCACCCATCATGACATCGCCCAATGCTTCGAATTCCCCGCTCATGTGCCGCTTGATAGCATCGGCATCGCCAGCAGCAAGCGATGAACGCGGCGAGGCTTTGCGAGCGCGGCCCGGCAATGCTAACGCCGCGCCGATGACCGATTGCACCGCTTTGATTGCTGATATGGGCCAGGCCGCGCGGGCTGCCGCCCGGGCGCTTGCAACAACGCCCACCGCGGACAAGGCCGCTGCGTTACGCCACGCCGCCGCATCCTTGCGCGATATGTCTCGCCAAATCCTGGCTGCCAATGCCGCCGACATGGCTGCTGGCGCCGGCCGCGGCTTGTCCCCGGCGATGCTGGACCGCCTCAGGCTCGATGACATCCGGTTGGATGGGATCGCCTGCGCTGTCGAAGCGGTCGCTGCTTTGACCGATCCTGTCGGCCAGATAATAGATAGCAGCGTCCGCCCCAATGGCCTTAGCCTGAGCCGGGTCCGCGTCCCGCTTGGCGTGATCGGCATCATTTACGAAAGCCGACCCAATGTGACGGCGGATGCTGCCGCGCTGGGTCTGATGGCGGGCAATGCTGTCATTTTGCGCGGCGGTAGCGAAGCGGTGCAGAGCAATCGCGCGATCCATGCAGCGATGCTGGGCGGCATTACTGCCGCTGGCCTTCCCGGCGATGCCGTGCAGTTCGTGCCGACGCAGGACCGCGACGCGGTTGGCGCGATGCTGGCCTCGCAGGGGCTGATCGACATCATCGTGCCGCGCGGCGGCAAGAGCCTGGTGGCCCGCGTCCAGCAACATGCGCGAGTACCAGTGTTCGCCCACCTCGACGGCATTGTTCATTGTTATGTCGATGGCGCGGCCGATCCGTCGATGGCGATGGCGCTGGTCGTCAACGCCAAAATGCGGCGCACCGGCATCTGCGGGGCGACCGAAACCGTGCTGATCGACAGCGATTTCGGCCATGCCGATGCGATCGTTGCAGCGCTGATCGATGCAGGCTGCGAAGTGCGCGGCGACGCCGCCATAGCCTTGCTCGACCGCCGCGTAGTACCGGCAATGGCTGCGGACTGGGACACCGAATATCTCGATGCCATTGTCTCCGTTGCCTTGGTCGATGGCGTCGACGGGGCCATCACGCATATTGCCGCCCATGGCAGCCATCATACCGACGCGATCATAACCGGGGATGGCTCGACGGCAGAATATTTCCTGCGCAAGGTCGATAGCGCCATAACGCTGTGGAACGCATCGACCCAGTTTGCGGACGGTGGCGAATTCGGACTGGGGGCCGAAATCGGTATCTCCACCGGGCGGCTGCATGCACGAGGCCCGGTCGCGCTCGAAGGCCTGACCACCTATAAATGGGTCGGGCGTGGCACGGGTCAGGTGCGGTCCTGATCACCACCGGCCTCCTTGGCGGCAGTTTCAATCCGGCGCACGGCGGCCACCGGGCGATCAGCCTCCTTGCGATGGACGCGCTAAGTCTGGATGCGGTGTGGTGGCTGGTTTCGCCGGGCAACCCGCTCAAGCCCAAAGCTGGCATGGCCCCGCTTGCTGCTCGCCTTGCCTCGGCCAGAGAGCAAACACGCCGCAGCCGTATCAGTGCCACCGCGATAGAGGGCGAGCTGGGCACCCGTTACACCGTCGATAGCTTGCGGAAACTCGTCCGGCGCTACCCCCGGCGACGCTTCATCTGGCTGATGGGGGCGGACAATCTCGCTCAGCTGCATCGCTGGCGCGATTGGCAGGGGATAGCGCGGTTGATGCCGATTGCGGTTATCGCTCGTCCCGGCTATGACAGTCACGCCCGCGCGGCTGTCGCGATGGGCTGGTTGCGGCCTTTCGTCCGGCCGCCCTACCATAAAAAGGCCTGGACGAACTGGAGTCCGCCGGCACTCGTGTTCCTGGCTTTCCCGCCCGATCCGCGCTCTGCCACCCGGCTCCGCCAGGCTGACCCCCTTTGGCACTCCCGCCTTCCGACGCGCACTCTGCGCGATCCGGTGACCCGTCACCTACTCCCCGAGGACTTGTCTTGACCCCCACCAGCGAAGCCCCGGCACCCGCCGTTGTTCCTTCTGCGCCAAATGCTGCATCGACCGATAACGAAGCGCTGCACGCACTCGTCATGCATCAGCTCGATGAAGATCAGGCAATCGAGATCGTGACCATTCCACTCGCCGGAATCAGCACCATTGCCGACCATATGGTGATAGCGTCGGGTCGATCGACCCGTCATGTCGCGGCAATGGCGGAAAAGATCACTGGTCGGATCAAGCGCGAATTGCGCGGCTCGACCCGGATCGAGGGGCTTCCGACCGCCGACTGGGTTTTGATCGACGCCGGTGATGTCATCGTCCATCTGTTCCGGCCGGAGGTGCGCAGTTTCTACAACCTCGAACGGATGTGGAGCAGCGATCGCACCGCCACCGCGGCGGACGTCCGCCCGATCGTCACTACACCCTTTGCCGACGACGATGTCGACGATCTGATGGCCGACGATAGGTCTGATGTCGAAATCGAGGATGAAATCGGCAACAACCCGGACCGCGATGCGGGTGATGATGCGCCGGACGCAGCCACGCAGCCGCCCGGCAGCTTCAGCTACTGATTGGCGGCGGGCGCTGGAACTCCGATGCGCATCCGCCTTTTTGTCCGTGGCCGGATCGGTCGTGATGCCGAGGGCGATATCGTCAGGCGTTACCTCAAACGCTTGCCGTGGGACGTCGATGTTACGGAATGGCCCGATCGCGGCGGACCTGGCCTGCCGCCAGCCGATGGATTGGTGCGGACCATATTGCTCGACGAACGGGGAGAGCAACTGGACAGTGCGGGCCTTGCCGAGCGTATCGGTCGATGGCGCGACGATGGCGTGCGCGAACTGCGCTTTGCGATCGGCGCCGCTGATGGCTTCGACGATGCGGCGCGGGCCGACGCCGATCTTCTTCTCGCTTTCGGGCGCATGACCTGGCCGCACATGCTGGCCCGTGCGATGCTGGCCGAACAGCTGTGGCGTGCTGCCTCCATCCTCGCCAATCATCCTTATCACCGCGCCGGATGACAGGGCGGGGCGTCTTTATCGCCATCGCATCGATTGCTGCTGTTGCGATGGGTTCGAACGCGCTTGCCGTGCCCGCCAGCAGCGACGCGGTGGCAGCGCAAATCGCCGATCAGCGCCGCGCGCTTGCCCGTGCGCTAACCCAGTCGCGTGAGGCAGCGGCGCGTGCGGAACGAATGGCGGCGCAGGCAAGCGCAATGCAGACGGCGCTAGATCGCGACCGTGCAGAACTTGCGGCGCTGGCGTTACGCATTCAGGCGGCGGAGGCCGACCTTGCGGCAGGGCGTGCCCGTTCGGCCATTCTCGAGCGGTTGCAATTGCAGCAGCGGCAACGTCTCGCAGCGCAGCAGCGCCCCGTTGCCGAGCTGGTCGCCGCGCTGCAATTGCTCACCCGTCGCCCGCCGATCACCCTTTTCGCCCAGCCCGGCGCGGCACGCGAGATGGTCCATGCGCGCGCCATGATCGAGGCAGTGATGCCTGAATTGCGCCGCCGCACCGCCGGGCTAAGCCGCGAGCTCGATCATAGCCGCGCGCTCATCGATGCCCGTCGCCGTGCCGACATTCGCCTGGCTGCCGCGACTGACAGTCTTGCTGCCCGTCGCCGCGATCTCGCGAGGAGCGAGGGCCAGCGGCGCATTCGCGCGTCGGGTCTTGCCAGTTCGGCCGGCTTGGAGGGGGATCGGGCAATTGCGCTGGGTCAGGATGCGGGCGACATCGGCGGATTGCTGGATCGGCTGGAGCAATCGGGCAGCATGCGCGATCGTCTGGCGCGACTTGCGGGCCCGGTGCCACGTCCGGGCAGCGTTGCAGGCGGCGGCGCAGCGGTGGCCGCGATCGGCGCAGCGACCAGCCGGCCTGCCTACCGGCTTCCCGTAGTCGGCAGAGTGATTACCGGTTACGGGGAAATATCGCGCGAAGGGACGCGGTCGCGCGGGCTTACCATTGCGACCACGCCAGGCGCACAGGTGGTTGCGCCTGCGCGCGGCCGGATCGTCTATGCCGGGCCGTTTCGCACTTATGGGCGGATCGTGATTGTCGATCATGGCGGCGGGTGGACCAGCCTCATCACCGATATGGTTGCGGTGTCGGTCGACGTCGGCCAGACCGTCGATCAGGGCAGTCCCATCGGTCGAACCGGGCCGGACCGCCCCCGGCTAATGATGGAATTGCGCCGCGGCGGCCAGCCGATCGATATTGCCACGCTGGTCGTGTGAGCAGAGTTGCAGCAAGGATGGTGCGAGCATGGTAAACCGCCCTTTGCATTAGCGCTTAACCGACATAGACTGATTCTCGTCCAATTCCCCTTTGTGTAGCAGGTATTACATGGTTCACAGGTCCACTCCGCGCACTGTCCGGCTCTCCCTCATGCGATACGCCCGACCGATGGCGGCGATGGCGATGATCCTTGCAGTGCCCTTGTCGGCCAGCGCGATGGCCGCGGTCGAATCGTCCACCCGGGCCGAACTGGCGCGGTTCATGGATGTATTTGCCGAAGTGAAAAGCAATTATGTCGAGCAGGTCGACGACAGCCGTCTGGTCGAAGGCGCGATCGAAGGCATGCTCGCCAGTCTTGATCCGCATTCGGGCTACCTCGATGCGCGCGATTTCGAGCAGCTGCGCACCCAGACCGACGGCGAATATGGCGGCCTTGGACTGTCGGTGACGATGGAGGATGGCGCGGTCAAGGTGATTGCCCCGCAGGCTGACACTCCGGCGGATCGCGCAGGCATCAAGGCGGGCGACTTCATTACTCATATCGACGGTGAACTGCTGCTGGGCTTCAACCTCGATGAGGCGGTTGAGAAAATGCGCGGTACGCCGGGCACCCAGATACGCCTGACCGTGTTTCGCCCGGGCCGCGACCAGCCTATCGAAGCGACCGTGACCCGCGAAGTCATCGTTCTGAAACCAGTGACATGGGAAGTGGTTGACGGCGTCGGCGTGCTGAGCCTCAACAGTTTTTCGGACAG
Source organism: Sphingomonas sp. (assembly GCA_031397785.1). Taxonomy (GTDB): domain Bacteria; phylum Pseudomonadota; class Alphaproteobacteria; order Sphingomonadales; family Sphingomonadaceae; genus Sphingopyxis. The sequence goes on from JANNMK010000323.1 coordinate 15,578, forward strand.
TGCGGCGGCGGAACTGCGCGCTGCCATGATTGCCGTCGAACGGCAGATCGGGCGCAAGCCGACAGGCTGGATCCTCGACCTGCGATCGAACCCCGGCGGCTTGCTCGATCAGGCGGTCGAGGTCAGCGACCTGTTTCTGGAGCGCGGCGAGATCGTATCCCAGCGTGGCCGACGCGCCGCAGATATAGAAAGGTTTTCTGCTCGTCCCGGCGATGCAGCCGGTGGATTGCCGGTGATCGTGCTGATCGATTCGGGGTCGGCTTCGGCTAGCGAGATCGTCGCAGGCGCGTTGCAGGATCATCATCGCGGGCTGGTGATGGGTGAAACCAGTTTCGGCAAGGGATCGGTGCAAACAGTCGTCCCGCTGACCGACACCACCGCGCTGCGGCTGACCACGGCGCGCTATTACACGCCGTCCGGCCGGTCGGTGCAGGAGGGCGGCATCATCCCCGACATCCACGTTCCACAGATTTCCGATCCCGATTATCGCACCCGGCCGGCGTTCCGCGAATCCGATCTGCGCCGTCATCTGGTGGGCGAAGAGCGGCCGGCTACTGCAACCGCGACAACCACCGATGACAGCGTGACCGACCCGCGTTTCGACCAGACCGCAGAGCAGCTTCGGGAACAGGGAATCGAGGATTTCCAGCTGCATTATGCAAGGCAGACGCTGACCCGGCTGGTTCAGAATCCGCGGTTGTTGGCGGATCTTTCGGGTCGGCGCGCGCTGAGCGGGCGGACCGTGCGCACAAACCGATAAGCCGGGGTCAATCATGATGCCCCAGTTTCCTGCGGCGCGGCTGATCGCGCTGATGCTGCCCGCAGCGCTGATCGGTGGTGCGCTGATCAGCCAATATGTCTTTGGCCTCGCGCCATGCGAAATGTGCCTTTGGCAGCGCTGGCCGCATTATGCCGCAATCCCTGTTGCGCTTGCAGCCTTTGCGCCGGGGCCGCGACCGCGCCAGCGACTGACGGTCGCGCTCGCAGCGTTGCTGATCGCGGTGAGCGGGGCGATCGGCGTCTTTCATGCCGGGGTCGAATAT
>JANNMK010000198.1:0-4153 GCA_031397785.1 Sphingomonas sp.
TGATGGTTGGTGCCCCGATTGTCGCCGATGATATCATTGCATCACAGGCGGCGCTCGAAGCCGAAATGCGAGAAACCGGCTACCCGTTCGGCGACGTCGGCAGCGAGCTTGTCACGATCGATCATGACGTCCGCCAAGGCGCGCTGAACCAGCCGGTCACGCCGGGATCGCGGCTGCGCTTTGGCGGTATCATCGCGCAGGACGACGGCCTGCTAGGCGCGCGCCACATTCAGCGTATCGCGCGGTTCCGCCCGGGCGAATGGTATAAATGGTCGGAAACCGAGGATCTTCGCCGGGCGTTGATTGCCACGGGCCTGGTCGCCTCTGTCGATGTTACGCCAGCTCCCAACGCCGATGGCGAGACTGTCGATATGACAGTTGCCCTCGAGGCCGCACCACCGCGGACGATTGCCGGGTTGATCGGTTTTTCGAGCGGTGAGGGTCTGCGGGCCGAAGTGAGCTGGGAGCATCGCAACCTGTTCCCGCCCGAAGGCGCGCTGATCCTGCGCGCGATTGCCGGCACTCGCGAACAACTCGGCAGCGTCACCTATCGCCGGAACAATTTCATGCGCCGTGACCGGGTACTGACGGTGCAGGCGCTGGCCAGCAACATCGACAGCGATGCGTTCGAGGCGCGGACGGTGCATGTCTCGGGACGGCTCGAGCGGGCTTCGACGCTGATTTTCCAGAAAGTCTGGTCATGGGCCATCGGTGCTGAGGTGATCGGCACGGATGAACTGGCTTTTGTTCCCGTGCGCAACGCCGATGAGCGGCAACGCTATGTCATCGGCGGATTGTTTGGGCTGTTGTCCTATGACCGGTCGGACAGCCTGCTCGATCCGACGCGCGGGTTTCGGCTGACCGGGCGTCTCGCGCCCGAGGTGTCGTTCAACAACGGCACCGGTGCCTATGTCCGCGCGCAGCTTGACGCGACGGCCTATCTGCCGGTGTCCGAGCGGATTGTTCTGGCCGGGCGGACGCGGATCGGCGCGATCGTCGGGGCAGAGCGCGACGATATTGCGCCATCGCGGCGCTATTATGCGGGTGGCGGCGGATCGGTGCGCGGCTATGGTTTCCAGCGTATCGGCCCGCGGTCTGCCGATAATGATCCGGTCGGCGGCACCAGCCTGTTCGAGGTTGCAGCGGAAGCGCGGATCAAGCTGTTCGGCGCGTTTACCGTGGTGCCGTTCGTCGATGCCGGCAATGTCTATCCCTCCGCGCTGCCGAGTTTGACGGAGCTGGGCGATTTCCGGATCGGAGCGGGGGTCGGGGTGCGATATGCCACCAATTTCGGGCCGATCCGTGTCGACGTCGGCACCCCGCTCAACCCGCGCCCCGGCGATAGCCGTATCGCGGTCTATGTCAGCCTGGGTCAGGCATTTTGATGGCGGACGCCGCGCCGCCGCAAGTCGCGCAGCGCCGCAAAAGGCTGCGGCCTGCTCGCTGGCTCGTCGGTTTGCTGGTGGCACTGCTGGTGCTGGTCGGTGCGGCGGCGCTGTTGCTCGACAGCGGGGCGGGGCGGCGGTTCATCACCGATCGTATCGAGCGGGTCGCCCCTGAAAGCGGACTGCGGATCCGGGTCGGTCGGATCGAAGGGTCGATTTATCGCCGGGCGACGCTGCGCGATGTTCGGCTATATGATCCCAAGGGTGAGTTCCTGCGCATCGCCGAAGCGCGGCTAGACTGGCACCCGCTCGATTTCCTGTTCCGCAACCGACTTAATATCAACGGGCTCGAAATTCCGCGCGCCAGCCTGGCACGGTTGCCCGAATTGCGACCGTCGCTCGAAGATCAACCGATCCTGCCCGATTTTGACATATTGATCGACCGGTTGCGGATCGACCGGCTCGACATCGGTGCGGCCATTGCAGGCGAAGCGCGAACGGCGACAGTTGCGGGCCGTGCAGCGATCCGCGCTGGGACCGCCGATATCGATCTCGACGCGCGGCTGCTGGACGGCAGCGACCGGTTGGTGCTCGACATGCTGATCGCGCCCGACCGCGGCGATTTCGATGTGGATGTCGATCTGGTTGCACCGCGAGGCGGAATATTAGCCGGGATGGCCGGGCTCGATCGCGGACTTACGGCAGTGGTGCGCGGGCAGGGGGACTGGAACCGATGGAGCGGATCGCTGCTCGCCGACAGCGATGGGACACCGCTTGCGCGGCTGCGTCTGACGGCGCGGGACGGGCTTTACGGTGCAAGCGGGCGGCTGCGTCCCGATCTGTTTGCCAAAGGGCTGGTGCAACGCCTGACGGCAGGCGGCGTTGCGCTGGAGGCCAATGGCCGGTTCGAGGCGCGGCGATGGGACGGCACGGTCAATATTGTCGGCGATGGACTGCAAATCGATACCAGCGGTGTGGTCGATCTGGCGCAGAACCGATTTGGCGGCTTGCGCTTCGATGGCTGGTTGCGACGGCCAGCGGCGCTGCTCGATGGCATGGACGGTCAGAATATCAGACTGTCCGCGCGGCTCGACGGGGCAATGGCGGGGCCGCGGTTCGACTATCGGCTTGACGCGCCATGGCTATCGTTCGGGCAAACCCGGCTGACCGGCATCGAAGCGCGCGGATCGGGGATCGGCGGTGCGCGGATTGCCCAGGTTCCCCTGAGCTTGCGGGTCAACAGTGTCACCGGCATCGGCGCGCTGGCGGAGGGTATCGTCCGTAATCTTCGCGCCGAAGGCACATTGCAGTGGCGCGACAATGTTCTGACCTCCGATCTCATACGGGTGCGCTCCGACGGGCTCAACGGGCGGATCGCGGTGTCAGCCAATTTTACCAGCGGCGATTATCTGGTCGGCTTCGACGGGGCGATTCCGGGCGTGGAGATTACCGGGCTCGGCCGGGTCGATCTTGTCACCGACCTCGATGTGCGGCGTTTGCGGTCCGGGGCACTGGCGATCGGCGGTACCGCGCGCGCCACGATGCGCCGTCTCGATAACGGGTTCATCGCCACGCTGACCGGCGGATTGCCGGTGGCGACAAGCGCGCTGGCCATCGGTCCCGATGGCGTGGTGAGATTTTCCAATCTGCGCGTGACATCGCCGCTGCTGAACCTGACCGGGGCGGGGCTGCGCCGTGCGGATGGCACGTTCCAGCTATCGGGGCGCGGGATGCATCGCACTTATGGCCCGGTGATCGTTACGCTTGATGGACCGATCGATCGGCCACGCGTCGATGTGCGGCTGGCCAGTCCGCTGGCTTCAGCGGGTCTTAGCGACGTGCGGTTGCAGCTGGTGCCGACCGCCAGTGGTTTCGACTTTGTCGCCAATGGTGGATCGCTGCTCGGGCCGTTCACCGCCAACGGCCGGATATTGCTGCCAAGCGGCGGGACGACGGTGATCGACATCCAGCGGCTGAACGTCGGCGGCACGGTCGCGCGCGGCCGATTGTCGGTGGTGACGGGCGGGCTCGCCGGGCAATTGCTGGTCGCAGGCGGCGGGCTCGATGGGACGATCATCCTGTCGGTGCCAGGGGGGATCCAGCGGATCGTTGTGGCGCTGACCGCGCGCGATGCCATGTTCGCAGGACCGCCGCCGATCGCGATCCGGCGCGGGCAGATCAATGCGACGATCCTGCTCGACCCGCGCGGCACCGATGTGGAGGCGACGTTCGAGGCAACAGGGGTGAGGCGCGGGACATTGTCGATCGCGCGGGTCGCGGGGACGGCGCGGCTGACCGACGGCGCAGGAACCGTGCGCGGCAGTATTGCAGGTGCGCGCGGGCGAGATTTTGCGTTTCAGTTCGCCGCCGATATCTCCCCCGGACGCTACCGGATCAGCGGGGCGGGCACGCTGGCGCGGCAAACATTGCGGCTGGTGCGACCGGCGGTGATCCGCGCTGAAGGCGATGGCTACAGGCTGGAGCCGACCGAACTGACCTATGCCGGGGGACGTGCCCGAGTGGCCGGGCTGTTTGGTGGCGGGGCGACGGACATCACCGCGGCGCTCGACAGCTTGCCGCTGGCGGTCATCGATCTCGCCTATCCCGACCTCAATCTGGGCGGACGGATTTCGGGGCGGCTTAGCTATCGCGATGCAGCGGGCGCGCCGACGGGAGACGCGCAACTCAGGCTGCGCAATTTCACGCGCACCGGGCTGACCGATGGGGGAGCGCCGCTAGATATCGCGCTCAACGCCGCGCTGACGACC
>JANNMK010000332.1:0-3482 GCA_031397785.1 Sphingomonas sp.
TGCCCGTCCCGACCTAACCGCGCGCGTGCCCGAGGCTGCTTATTCGCCGCGCCGCCGGTTGCTGGCGCTGCGCGGCGCGCTAGTTGCGTCGGAGACGCGGCTCAAAATGATCGGCGGCGAGCGATTGTCCTTTGCCGACGAAGCGCAAGGCCTGTTCGGGGTGCGGCCGGAGCCATTGCCGCTATCCGATTACGACCCGATCCTGGTGCGGCTGGAATCGCTGATTGCCGGTGACGGTCCGCTCGCGGAACGGGTCGATGCGTTCAACGATCGCTATACCATTCCGACCCACCGTCTGCAGCCGGTGTTCGATGCCGCGATTGCCGAGTGCCGCAGGCGGACGGCGCAGCAAATCGCGCTGCCGCAAGGCGAGAATTTCACTCTGGCGTTCGTGACCGGCAAGACCTGGTCGGGGTATAATTATTATCTGGGCAATTATCAGAGCCGGATCGAGGTCAATATCGATTTGCCGATCCGCATCAGCCGGGCGGTCGACCTGGGGTGCCACGAGGGCTATCCAGGGCATCATGTGCTGAATGTGCTGATCGAGCAGCGCATGGCGCGTGGCGGGGCGACCGGCGCGAACGGCGCGAAAGGTCCGCCGTGGCGCGAGTATCTGGTCAATCCGCTCTATTCACCATTGAGCGTATTGTCGGAAGGCAGCGCCAATTATGGCATCGACCTAGCGTTCCCCGGCCCCGAGCGGCTGCGGTTCGAGCGCGACATACTCTATCCGCTGGCCGGGCTCGATCCGGCGACCGCAGACGCCTATTGGCGCGTGCAACAGGCAACCGAGGCGCTGGGCGGTGCACGGTTGACGATCGCCAAACTCTACCTCGACGGCAGCATCGACCGGGCGCGGGCTGTGGCGCTGACCCGGCGATATCTGTTGCTCAGCGAGGCGCGAGCCGAACAGTCGGTGCGTTTCACCGATCAATATCGCAGCTATGTCCTGAATTATGGCTGGGGCCGCGATCTGGTGCGATCCTCGATCGAAGCGGGCAATCCCGATGCCGCAACCCGCTGGCAGCGGATGGAGCGGATATTGAGCGAACCGACGCTGCCGGGTGACCTTGACGTCCGCTAAAGTGCGCGGGAAGTCCACCAAGTCCACGGCACAACGGGCGATTGCCGGACCGGCCGGGGCCCCACCGTATCGCTAAAGCGACAAAGTATACGCATGCGGGCTGCCGGATTGTCTCCTTTGTCGCTTTAGCAGGTCTGTTTTTCCTGCGGGCCGAGATCGGGCCCAGATCAGGAGCGATTCACGATGTCAAAGAATCGAAAAAGAACATAGCAGAAACAGACGATCGCCGCCAGCATTTTATCCAGACTGGTTAGACCGCATCCGGCGGTCTGGCGCGCTAGCTGTCGCCGAGATCGGGCGCGGCTTCGGCCTGTTCGTCGGGGTCCGCGCCATAGCTTTCGGGTTCGTCATCGTGCGCGGGCTCGCCGCGATAGGCACCCATGTCGATGTGGCCGCTCGACACCATCTGGTTCATGACATCGACGAGGTCGGGTGCGTCATCGGGGGTCAGTGCCCCGGGATCGCTCGAACCGCCATGTTCGCTGTCTTCCGACGGATCGCCGCTGGTGCGGCCGAGCGCATCGTCGGCGACCGCCTGCGCCTGCGCACCGGCGTCATCCTGTTCACGGTTGGCGGTTTCGTGGGTCGGCTGGTCGATCGGTTCACGGGCCATGGCTGCCTCCTATGCGGTTCGGGAGGCTTAACGCGGCGCGAGAGGATTGCGTTCCCGCCGCGCCCGGACCGAGGCGAGGATGGTTTCGATGACCGGCGTTGCCTTTCGCCCTAGAGCTTCGCGGTCAATTCCGGGACCAGGGTGAACAGATCGCCGACCAGACCCAGGTCTGCGACCTGGAAGATCGGCGCGTCTTCGTCCTTGTTGATGGCGATGATGACTTTGGAGTCCTTCATGCCCGCCAGATGCTGGATCGCGCCCGAGATGCCGACCGCGACATAGACTTCCGGAGCGACGATCTTTCCGGTCTGGCCGACCTGATAGTCGTTCGGCGCATAGCCTGCGTCAACCGCAGCGCGGCTGGCGCCGACGCCTGCGCCAAGTTTGTCCGCCAGCGGATCGATGACCGCATGGAATTTGTCCGACGATCCGAGCGCCCGGCCGCCCGATACGATAATCTTTGCGCTGACCAGTTCCGGGCGTTCGGATTTGGCGATTTCTTCGCCGACGAATGTGGAGAGGCCAGCATCGCCGGTGGCGTCGACCGTTTCGATCGTTCCGCTGCCGCCGCTGCGTTCCGCCTTGTCGAAGGCGGTGCCGCGCACGGTGATGACCAGTTTGGCATCCGAGCTTTCGACCGTGGCGATGGCGTTGCCCGCGTAGATCGGCCGGGTGAAGGTCTTTGGCCCTTCGACCGAGAGGATTTCGCTGATCTGCATGACATCGAGCAGGGCGGCGACGCGCGGTGCGATATTTTTGGCAGTGGTGGTGGCCGGCGCGACGAACGCGTCATGATGGCCCATCAGCCGGGCGACCAGCGGCGCGACATTTTCCGCCAGCGCATGCGCATAGGCGATGTCGTCCGCCACATGGACCTTGTCCACGCCGGCGATTTTGGCAGCCGAATCGGCGACTGCGCCGACCCCCTGGCCGACGACCAGCAGATGGACATCGCCAATCTGCGCAGCGGCGGTGACCGCCGACAGAGTGGCATCCTTGACGGCCATACCGTCATGTTCGACCCAGACGAGCGTCTTCATGTCATGCGACTCCCATGGTTTTGAGTTTGCCGACAAGTTCGTCGACCGAAGCAACCTTGATGCCCGCCGAGCGCACCGGCGGTTCGGTGACCCGCAGCGTGGTCAGCCGCGGGGCGACGTCGACGCCGAGATCGGCGGGCGACCGGGTCGCCATCGGCTTTGATTTGGCCTTCATGATATTCGGCAGCGAGGCGTAGCGCGGTTCGTTGAGGCGCAGGTCGGTGGTGATGATCGCGGGCAGCTTGACCGTCAGCGTCTGCAGCCCGCCGTCGATCTCGCGCGCGACGGTGGCCGCGCCATCGGCAATCGCCACGGTGTTGGCAAAGGTCGCCTGGCCCCAGCCAGTCAGCGCGGCGAGCATCTGGCCGGTCTGGTTCGAATCATCGTCGATCGCCTGTTTGCCAAGGATGACGAGACCCGGCGCTTCCTCGTCGCAGATCGCCTTCAGCAATTTGGCGACGCCCAGGGGTTCAACATCGCCATCGACTTCGACGAGGATCGCGCGGTCGGCACCCATGGCGAGCGCGGTGCGCAGCGTTTCGGCCGCCTTGGCCGGACCGACGCTGACCGCGACGATTTCAGTGATGACGCCCTTTTCCCGCAGACGGATCGCTTCTTCGACCGCGATTTCGTCGAACGGGTTCATCGACATTTTGACATTGGCCAGATCGACGCCCGAGCCATCGGATTTGACCCGCGGCTTGACGTTATAATCCAGCACCCGCTTGACGGTGACCAGGGC
>JANNMK010000335.1:0-19198 GCA_031397785.1 Sphingomonas sp.
CTGGTATAGGACGGCCAAAGGTTGATACCCAACCGCGCGTTTTTAGTCGCAACTTCCGGTCGATCCCATTCATCCCGGTCAACCGAGTAAATCTTCCGGTCCTTCTTCCAATACACATACCAATAGCCTTGGGGGTCGAGATAATCAGTCCTTTCCTCACTGCCCGCGATTGCAATGAAATCGGGGTGTAGGCCAAAGTCGTCGGACATTGTCTTGGTCCAAGAAGCCAATGTATTGCAGGACGCATCAACTGGGTCACAAAGCGATATATGCGTGCGATCGTTATGGACCAGGTCCATTCGATAGCTTTGCATCAGCTTCAGGGCTGCCGGGTCGCCCGTCCAGCCTAAGGCGCTCACGGCCCGGGCAACCTTGCCCCGTTCCTTGCTCGGACGGCGTGCGTCGATCAGCCTTCCCTCGTCGTCTCGTTGATTTTGAAGGTGGATATCGATGAAACGTCTCGCGGCTTGCTGGTCATCAATTATTCCCGTCTTGGCATCTGGTTCCGGCACCGGCGCGGCGATTACGGCCAAGTAATCATCAGGTTGCCTGCTGGTCTGGGGCATGGATCCGACGCCAGCTGTATTCGGCCAGCTGTGCCGATATGTCCCCTCCCACCCAATACGCTTGAGAATGGCTGCAAAGATATAATCGATGATCAGATCATTGTCGTCATAGCCATCCAGCAAACCGGAATCAGGATTTCGCCTTGCCCTTCCGGAAAACATCTTTTCGTGCGCATCGAGCATTTCTTCGGTTGAGGCATATCCTCCCGTCAGTGCCCCAATATACACGGAAAATTCCTCAAGCCGATATTTTGGGTGTCGCTTTTTTGTCCATTCGTCCTTGCTGCTTTGCCATGCATCCATGTCGAAATCGCGTGAACCCAGGCAATAGCTGATCAGCGTGTCTTTGAACCAGGGCTCATAGCCTTGCTCAAAGGTCTCCGTTTGCGCGAAATCTTCGACTTCGACACCGAGCAATAAAGCGGCGCATTTTGCGCATTCGATTCCGGAATAAGATGGGCGCGGCACGTTGTGCTCGGCGCAGGCCAGGACGAGCCTCTCATGGCGCTCCAGCGTTTTGCGCATATAGAATTCGGCTCGAACTAAATTAGCTTGACCCCAATATAAATTGGCAAGTTCGAAACAATCCTCCACCTGCTTGGAGATGTTCCAGATCGCTATGTCAACCTTTCCTTCATGGAGTTGATCTTCGACCAAGTGCAGGAAATTTTTTCCTGCAAACGCTTTTTCGGGCGCTTCCAGTTGATCATGTTTCATCTTCATAAGATAGTCGATACGGGTCATATTCGAGGGGTAGGTCGCGCGCTTGGATGGCCCGTTCCCATCGCGTCTGAAGAAATCAAAGAGCCCCATGCTACGAATGTAATCCTGCCCGCCGATTCCCGCAATCGCCGGTCCATGACGAGATCTGACGAGCCGTAAACCTGATTTGCCTGATGTCAGCTTTCGGACGGCCGGCGGACGGCAATAAAGGACCGCAAACTCGTCGGACCTTGCCATCCCACCCTCGTCGCCCGCACGTGATGTGGGGCCTGGCTTTTCTCTGTCCGGCGGGTGGCTGCGCTTCGCAAAGCGCAAAGACAGCCTGGCCCCGTATCAAGCATGGGGCGATGATGAATGAGGGACAGGTCAGAGCTAGCAAGTTCAGCTGCCAATGTCTGAAATCTCCTTGCTTCCCGCCATTTGCACCATCGCTGCTATCCCCCGCTTGCATCCCCCGCCCCATCCCGCCATCACCCGGCCATGCGCCTTGGCACCTGCTATTACCCCGAACATTGGCCCGAAAGTATATGGGCCGACGATGCGCGACGCATGGCCGCCATGGGCCTTACCCGGGTGCGGATCGGCGAATTTGCCTGGAGCCGGATCGAGCCTGCATCCGGCCGGTTCGACTGGGGCTGGCTCGACCGGGCAATCGATACGCTGCATGGCGCGGGGCTCGGCGTCATCCTTGGCACGCCGACCGCGACGCCGCCCAAATGGCTGGTCGATGCGATGCCGGACATGCTCGCCATCGATGCGCACGGCCAGCCGCGCCGCTTCGGATCGCGGCGGCACTATTGTTTCAGCCATGCGGGCTATCGCGCCGAGGCCGCGCGGATCACCGCCGCGCTCGCCGCGCGCTATGGCGATCATCCGGCGATCACCGGCTGGCAGACCGACAATGAATATGGCTGTCACGACACGACGGTAAGCTATTCCGCCGCCGCGCTCGCCGGCTTTCGCGCCTGGCTCGCGCTGCGCTACGCCAGCATCGACGCGCTCAATGCCGCCTGGGGCACGGTGTTCTGGAGCATGGAATATGCCAGCTTCGACGCCATCGACCTGCCCGACCGCACCGTTACCGTTCCCCATCCCGCCCATGTGCTGGCTTTCCGCCGCTATTCGTCGGATCAGGTGGTCGCCTTCAACCGGGCGCAGGTCGATGTGCTGCGCGGCGCATCGCCGGGCCGCGATATCTGCCATAATTTCATGGGCTTCTATACCGAGTTCGATCATCACGCCCTCGGCGCCGATCTCGATGTCGCCGCTTGGGACAGCTATCCGCTCGGCTTTCTCGAACAGTTCTGGTTTTCCGAAGCCGACAAGCTCGCCTACGCGCGGCAGGGGCATGCCGATATCGCCGCCTTTCACCATGATCTCTATCGCGGCTGCGCGGGCGGGCGCTGGGCGGTGATGGAACAACAGCCCGGCCCGGTGAACTGGGCACGCTACAACCCCGCCCCGCTCCCCGGCATGGTGCGGCTGTGGACGCTGGAGGCGTGCGCGCACGGCGCGGAACTGGTCAGCTATTTTCGCTGGCGGCAGCTGCCGTTCGCTCAGGAACAGATGCACGCCGGGCTGCTGCGCCCAGACAGCGTAGATGCGCCCGCCGCCGATGAAGCGCGTGAAGTTGCGGCGGACATCGCGCTGCTCGGCCCGGTGGGTGCGATGCCGCGCACTGTCGCGCTGGTCTTTTCCTATCCCGGCGACTGGGTGACGCAGATCGAGCCACATGGCGCGGGGCAGCGCGCGCTCAGGCAGGCGTTCGATTATTATTCCGCGCTGCGGCGGATGGGGCTGGATGTCGACATCGTCTCGCCGGACGCCGCGCTCGATGGCTATGCGCTTGTCGTGCTGCCCTGCGTGCCGATCGTCGATGATGCGCTGGTCGGACGGCTGGCGGCCTGCGGCGCGCAAATGGTGATCGGTGCGCGCAGCGGCAGCAAGACAGATGAGCTTGCGATCCCCGCCGACCTTGCACCGGGACCGTTGCAGGCCATCGTTCCGGTGAAAGTCACTCGCGTCGAATCACTGCGCCCCGGCATGGGTGCGGACGGCGCGAGCGACGGCACCAGCTGGCGGGTGCAGGGATGGGTCGAGGATATCCGCAGCAGGCTGACCGGAGAGATGGCAACCGACACGGGCGTGCCAACGCTGTGGCGTGCCGGGGCGATCCGCTATGTCGCGGCGCAGGGTGATGCGGCATATCTTAATGCGCTGCTCGGCGCGGCGGCGCACGACGCCGGGCTCGATCCGCTGACGCTGGGCGCGGGGGTGCGGGTGCGGCGTGCGGGCGGGCGGACATTCGTTTTCAACTATGCCGCCGAACCGCGCGTCTGCCCCGAAGGCGTGACGGGCAGTTTCATCATCGGCGGGCCGGTGCTGCCGCCTGCCGGAGTGTCGGTCCTTGGTTGAACCGCAGATCATCGCGCTGCACGGCGGCGCGACGAGTATCGTGCTGGAGGTGACGGCGGACGGCGCGTTGCTGTGGCGGCACTGGGGCGCGCGCGTCGATGCCGATGGGCTCCATCCGATTGCCGACATTATTGCGGGTGCGACCTTTGCGCCCGATGGTGCGGTGCCACTGGCGGTGGTGCCGACCGGCGGGCTGGGCTGGTTCGGGGCGGCGGGGCTGGTGTGTCATCGCGATGGCCGGGACAGCGTGCTGGCTCTGCGGCTGTGCTCAATAACCGAGGGTTGCGGCTTCATTGCCCTGGCTTTGTTTGACGCGACGCTTCGTATCTCCGTTGATCTGGAGATTTTTCTCGATCCCTCAAGTGAATGCGCAACGATATCCTGTTTCGTGTCGAATGAGGGCGACGTTCCTCTGACAGTTGATTGGCTGGCAAGCGCGATGCTGCCGCTACCGCCTGCGTCGCGCCGCCTGCTCAGCTTCACCGGACGCCATGACCGCGAGTTTGTCGAAACCCGCGAGCCGATGCCGCAGCATGGCTGGGTGCGCGAGCAGCGACAGGGGCTGACCGGGCATGGCGGGCCGCCGGGGCTGTTCGTGCTGGGCGAGGACGCAGGCTGGCATGCGGGCGACGTTCATGCCGTGCAACTGGCGTGGAGCGGCAATCACCGGCTGGCGCTCGAGCCCGATGGCGACGGCGGCTGGGTGTTGGCGGCGGGAGCGACGCTTGCGCCGGGGGAGGTGGTGCTTGCTCCGGGTGAGCGGCACGCTGCGCCGCAGCTGCTCGCGACTTACTCGCCCGATGGCCGCAATGGCGCGATCGCCAATTTCCATGCCGCCATCCGTGCGCGCATGACCTGGCCCGGCGCCGCAATGCGGCCAAGACCGGTGCAATTCAACAGCTGGGAAGGCTGTTATTTCGATCATGATGCGCCGCGAATGCTGGCGCTGGCGGATCGCGCCGCCGCGCTCGGCATCGAACGCTTCGTGCTTGACGACGGCTGGTTTCGTGGACGTAACGATGACCGAGCCGGGCTCGGCGACTGGACGGCGGACGCGGGCAAATATCCCGGCGGGCTGGCCCCTCTGGCGCACCATGTCGTCGCGCTCGGCATGGAATTCGGGCTCTGGGTCGAACCCGAAATGGTCAACCCTGACAGCGACCTCTATCGCGCTCACCCCGACTGGGTGCTGCAAGCGGCAGGACAGGCGCAACCCACGGCGCGGCACCAGCTGGTGCTCGACATGTCGCGGGCCGACGTGTGCGACTATCTGTTCGGCTGCATCGACAGCCTGCTGTCCGCGATGCCGGTCACCTACCTCAAATGGGATCATAACCGCGCGCTGGCCCCAGCGGCAGGCAGTGACGGGCGGGCGAGCGGGCACCGGCAAATCATGGGTACATATGCGCTGATCGATCGCATCCGCGCCGCTTATCCCGATGTCGAAATCGAAAGCTGTGCAGCGGGTGGCGGGCGGATCGATGCGGGCATGGCGCAGCGCAGCCACCGTTTCTGGGCGAGCGACAACATCGATGCGGTGAGCCGCGTCGCAATCCAGCGCGGGTTCCTCCAGTTCATGCCGCCGGAACTGATGGGCGCGCATGTCGGGGCGAGCCCGGCCCATGCCACCGGCCGTTCGCAGTCGATGGAGTTTCGGAGCGCTGTCGCGCTGCCGGGCCATTTCGGCGTCGAGCTCGATCCGGCATCGCTCAATGAAGCAGACACCGAAAAATTGCGCGAATGGATCAGCCGCTACAAGCTGTGGCGCCACCGGCTGCATGACGGGCGGGTCTGGCTGGGTGAAGGCGAGGACGGCCTGGTCTGGCAGGCGCATGGGAACACGCGGCACTGGCTAGTGTTCGTGACCCGCCGCGATCCGCCGCGTTATGGCCGGACCGCGCCTTTGCGGCTGCCGATGATCGGGCAGTCTGGCGCTGTCGACGTGCAATTGCTGCATGTAACGCGGGGCGGGCGCGGATTGCGGTGGCCGGAACTGGCGCGGACGATGCATCGCGGCCCGGAGTGTATGGCAGCGAGCTGGATCGTCGCCCACGGCCTGCCTTTGCCGCCGTTGCCGGGCGAGAGCATGGCGATTTTTGCGATCGAAGCGGCGGGTTAAAGGTCGAAGGTCGTGCCGATGTGTTCGGCTGAATTGCCGCCGATCATCAGGCGGTAGCTGCCGGGTTCGATTTCCCACCGATGCGTTGCCGGGTTGCGCCAGGCAAGATCGCCGAGCGGGATGGCGAGATCAACGATCTGGGTCTGGCCCGGCGCGAGCGGCACTCGCTGAAAGGCGAGCAACCGTTTGATCGGGCGATCCGCTGCGATGGCGGGAGCGCCGACATAGCATTGCACGACTTCGTCAGCGTCGAAATTGCCGTCGTTGCGCACTGCGACGCTGATTTCGATGACGTCGGTGGCGACGCGCACCTTGAGCGCGCGATAGCTGAAGGAGGCGTACGACAGCCCATGGCCAAAGGCGAAACGCGGAGCTGTGCACTGTTTATCCATCAGCGCATAGCCATGATAATAGCCATAATCGATGCTGGTCGCGGCGCTATCGAAATACGGATAATCGTCGGCCGACCGGGCGAGCGTGAACGGCAGCTTGCCGCCAGGGCTGATATTCCCGAACAGCAGGCTGGCGAGTGCGGTGCCGCCCTCCATCCCTGAATAAAAGGTCTGGAGGATTGCGCCGACCCGGTCGTGCCACCCTTCGATCAGGATCGCCGAGCCTGCCATGATGACCACGACGACCGGCTTGCCCGATGCGACGGCGGTTTCGATCAATGCGATCTGGTCAGCGCGCAAGCCAAGGTCGGTGCGATCGCCGCCGATGGCTTTGATACGCGGCGGGCGGGCGGCTTGTGCAGCCTTGACCGCATCCGGGATCGCCGCTGTCAAGCCGGCCTGGCCAAGCGCAATGTCGCCGGGGATATATTCGCCCTCGTCTTCGGCGGTGGTGCCGACAATGACCACGATCGCGTCGGCGGCATCGGCAGCAGCGCGGGCACTGGCGAGGTCGGCCTCGTTGCCGGTCAGTATTGCGTCGGCACCCAGCATCCGGGTCAGCCCGTCGAGCGGAGTGACGATATAGGGCGGGCGGACCCGGCTCGACCCGTTATCGCCAGTGTTGGCGAGCGCGGCGAGCCGGCCGAGCACCGCAAGTTTGCGGACCGTAGCGCGATCAAAGGGCAGGGTGCCGTCGTTGGTCAGCAGAACAGCGGATTTTTCGGCGGCTTCAAGCGCGACTGCGATATGATCATCCTGCGCCACCATGTCGGTTGTGTAGGCGGGCAGCGGGTCTTCGGCGCAGGCAAAGCGGTAAATCACCCGCAGGATACGGCGGCAGGCGGTGTCGATGACTTGCGGTGCGGTGGTGCCGCCTTCGACCGACCGGAGCAGCTTGTCGCCGAAGACGACAGGTTCAGGATTCTCGACATCCAGTCCGGCGGACGCGCCGTAAACTTTGTAAACGCCCATCACCCAATCGGAATGGACGAAGCCGCCAAAGCCCCATTCGCCGCGCAGAATGTCGGAGAGCAATTCGCTATTCTGCCCGCAATATTCGCCATTCATTTTGTTGTAGGCGCTCATAACGGTCGCCACCCCGGCGTCGAGTGCAAATTTGAAATGTGGCAGATAGACTTCGTGCAGGGTGCGCTCGTCGATGCGGACATCGACGGTGAAGCGGGCATTTTCCATGGAGTTCAGGGCGAAATGCTTGATCGTCGCGGCGACATTGTGCGTCTGGATGCCGAGGCCGAGTGCCGTGCCCATCACGCCCAGATGATATTGATCCTCGCCATAGGTTTCCTGTGCGCGTCCCCATGCCGGGTGACGCAGCAGGTTGAAACAGACAGCGCCGGATAATGTGCAACCCTGCGCCCGCGCCTCTATCCCCATGATCTGGCCGATACGATGTTCAAGATCGGGATCGAAGGTCGCGCCGCGGGCCATCGAGCAGGGAAAGCAGGTCGAATGGCCGCGTGCGACACCGCGTGGGCCATCGGTGAAATACAGCGCCGGGACGCCGAGCCGATCGATGCCCCCGCCAGCCCGATAGGGGTCGGCGGCCCATACCCCGCCACTCGCTGCATATTGTGCGAAAAACCCCTTGCCCGACATCATGCCGACTTTTTCGGCCAGCGTCGCTTCGGCCAGAATGGCATCGATGGTGGTTTCGATTTCGGCGGCAGTCATGCCCTTTTTGCGGCGCAAAGCTGGTCATCGGCAAAGGGCTCCAAGTGCGAGGCGGATGAACAATCGACCGCAGCGGTATTTACCGCTTTACCGTTTCCGGCAGACTGAACCAGATCATCGCCGAGGCGATGAACGATACCGATGCGAACCACATGATCGACGACAGTGTATAAACTTCCGCAAGCTGGCCGATCAGAATTGGCGCGAGCATGCTGACGACCCTGCCCCAATTGAAGATCGAAGCGGCAGTCGAGCGCAAATGGGGGGGATAAAGTTCGGACAGCCACGGACCCCAGACCACACTGGCCGAAAGCATGAAACCATAAGCAAAACCGGCAAGCTCGAGACCGCCGACCGACAGCGGCACGAACAGATAGACAGGAACGATCAGGGCCGAAAATACAAAACCCAGGCCGGCCACACGCCGCCCGTAACGATCCCCGATCCATCCCCAGAAGAAACTGCCGACCAACTGCCCGACCGCCAGCCAACCCCAGATGTCGCCGACCTGTGTATCCGGAATGCCGCGTTCATCGCGCAAAAAGGTCGTGCCCCAGCCATTGAAGAACTGGTAGGCAAGAAAATTCAGTCCGGTCATCAGCGCCAGCAATATCGTCTGCCGGGCAACGCCCGGTCTGAACAATTCCGTAATCGGTAGCGCCGACTGCGCCGTTGTGGGGCCATCAAGCGTGCCGCCATAGGGGATTGTGACACGATCGTCGGGTATGATGGCAAATGCGAACAGGGCGATAGCGACGGGCACCGCGCCTGCCCACAGCAAGACCGACCAATCGAGATTTGCGCGAAACGCAGCGGCAGAGAGAAACGCCAGCGCCGCCACGGCGAGATTATAAACACCGAAGACCACGCCGGCAATTTTGCCGCGCACAGCCTTGTCGAACAGCCCCGAATAGATGCCGACGGCGATCGGAAACATCGAACCCATGAAAAAGCCGAGGCCGAGCCGCTGCCCGACGAGCATGGCGTAATCGGTGACGAGCAAGCCGCACAGCAACAATGTGCCATAACCGATCATCGAAATGACGAGCGCATTGCGTCGCCCGATCTTATCGGCGACCTGCCCCATGACCACCGATCCGACCAGCGCACCGACAGCCTGTAACGTGTAGACCGAACCCGACTGGGTAAGGGTCAGGCCGAGACTTTCCTGGATGTAAGGACGAAGGATATCGACGGTGTTCCATGACCATGCATAGAAGAAATAGGCGACCAGCAGAAAAGCGAGAGCGGCGACCCGGCGATGAAGCGGGATGTCATCGGCATAGACGAGGGCAGCACCGGTTGGCCGTTCCACGGGACCGGCCGTGCCGCTGTCCGGGAACCCCCGGCTGTCCTTGCCTGTCATCCCGGTCTGTCCCCGTGCAAATCATTCAGTCGTTTGAAAACGTCGACACCGATCTGACCGAGCAGATCGATCATGTCGATGAACACCCAGTTTTCAGATAACAATTCCTCGTCGCGCCGCCAGAAATCCATGACCTTCATCGTCACACGCTTGCCGGTTGCCGGAAGGCCGAGCCAGCCATCGCCGCTATGCGTTGCATTGATGCTGGGCCAGCCGGTTGAAGCGACATAGCTGCCATCGCCAATACGGCATTTATGGTTGCCGCCAATACGATCGGGAAAGGCGGTCAGGAACGGGCGTTGATGCGTGCGTTCATAATCGGCGTGGCCGCGCGCGCTGCCGATGCCACCGGGGCCATACCATTGAAACTGGGGTGTCCAGAAATCAACCATGCCCATGCTGCCCAGCGATTTTCCATCGAAGCGCATCAGGCCGGCAATCATTGCCTCCACAAGATCAAGACTGGCTTGTCCGCCAGCTTGCCCGACGGCCATTCCGTCTTGCGGCCGGGGGGCAGGGCTGCGGGTATCACCGAGCTGCGGCGCTAGCGGCCATTGGCCTGCATCCATCAACAGGCGGACGACGTCGAAGATGACATAGCTTTCGACGATATGATTGTCCTCTATACGATCGAACCAGCCATATCGCAGCCAGAGCGGTCGCCCCGTTGGCGCGATGGACCATAGAGGATGCTGGAAATGGCCGACGAAATAGCCGGACGATGCAAACCACCGAGCGCCGTTGAACAGCCCGGACGACAGAATATCGGTGCGCCGTTCCATATCGGGCAGAGCTGAAAGCAACGGACCCCAGAGGCCGTCATGGACCGCTTTTGCTCCGGCAAGGCTGCCGACGGGTGCCGACACATTCATCGTCACATCGTCGGAGTATAACGATGCCATCAATGGCTCATGTCCCGACGCCAGACTGCCATGGCGACCGATCGCTGCGGCATATTCCTGTTTGTCGAGCATGCTGATATCCCCTCCCGCAGCAATATTGACTTCGAATGCAATCGCCGTAAACCCTCATTCGACATTTTTGCGGAAAGGACCATGGATGCTGCCTAGCTCCGATTCTGGACAGCATGCGGTTCAGGCGGGCGATCGGCACTGGTCGATGGCACGAATGGCGCAGCGCCGTGTGCGATACCGCGAACTGGTCCCGTGTTTTAACGCCTTTGTCGATTGTCGCACTCCTGGATCGGAGGCGAAGGAAAATTTTACGATCATCGGGCCGGGGGTTTCCGAGAACCCGGACCAGCATGTGCATATGACCGAGCCGCATGGTTTTAATATCGGCGGCGCGCGGCAGCCGCCGGGCTGCGTCAATTCGCAGCACAGCCACGATACTGCAGAAGTGTTCGTGATCCACAGCGGCACCTGGCGTTTCGACATGGGCGAATTTGGCGATGACGCACGGATCGACCTGGTTCCCGGCGACGTCATTTCCATCCCGACAAAAGTGTTTCGTGGATTTACCGCAACCGGACCGGCCGACGACGGAACGCCGGGTTTTTTGTGGGCAGTGCTCGGTCAGGATAACCCCGGCCGGGTCACCTGGGCGCCTCAAGTATTCGATATGGCAAGGGACTATGGCCTTGTCCTGCTCGAGAATGGCTCGCTTGTGGATATCGCAGCGGGGGAAAGCCTGCCGCCTGGCGCTGCGGCAATGGCGCCGACGACGCGCGAGGAAGCGGATTCACTGACGAAAATGACACCGGCGCAGGTCCAGTCGATCGTGAGCCGGAATCACGCCGGCCAAGCCAGCCATGGTGGCGGCGGATATGCGACCCCGATTATCGGCAACACCGGACCGTTGGACTGGGATCATGGGTTTCTGCTCGACCGGATCGATATAGCCAGCGGCAGAATAATCGCCTGGGATGGATGCGGGCGCAAAGAAGTGCTGTTCGTGCACCGGGGCAGTGTCGACATCGCATGCGACGACGGTGTGCTGACCCTGGCTGAGGGTGACACGATCAGTCTGCCGGTAGGATGGTCGCGTCAGCTTTTTTCATCGGGCGGAGCCGTCGCTTTTGTGGTTTGGCAGTGACGGCCATCCCGAATGTGGGCGGTCGCGATATTGCCGATATCCTTATGCCACAGGGGCCGCGTCGGCAGTCGATCCCGGGCTTTGGCGAGGAATATAGCGATATTGTCGATTATATCCTGCGGTGCACGTACCGCATCTGGGAACAGAAGGACGTCGGCCTGATCGCAACCCATTATGCAGCCGATATCGTTGTGCATATGATGACAGGGCCAATGGTCGGGATGGCCGGAGTCATTGCGGGCACATCCCGGACATTATGCGCGTTCCCGGACCGGACATTGACGGGGGAGACGGTGATCTGGTCCGATGAAGGGCATGGCGCCTATCTTTCGTCGCATCGCATAACCTCTGCTGCGACCAATCTTGGCCCTTCGGAACTCGGGCCAGCAACCGGCAAGCGCATCACCTTTACCACTATCGCGGACTGCCTGTGCAAGGAAAATCTGATCATCGAAGAATGGCTGGTGCGGGACTACAGCCATATGGCGTTCCAGCTTGGCTATCATCCGCGGGCGGTTGCCCGCATTCAGGCAGCGGCGGACAAAGCCGCCGACTTGACCGCCGATTGGCGCACGGCAGCCATTGAACGCGTGCGATCGGCGCAGTTGACGCCGTTCAATTCCTTGCAGTTACCCGATCCGGCATCGGAACCTGCGGCGTTTGCCCATATGGTATTCGATGCCATAATCAATCACCGGCGATTTGCATTGGCCCGTGCCGCTTATTCTTCGGCCGCGCACTGGAGCGGTCCGGGCGGACGACGCCTGTTTGGCTGGGGAGAAATCATCGGGTGGTTCACCGCGCTCATCGGCAGTTTCGGAGATGCACGCGTCACTATCCAGCATGTTGCCGCTATTGACGGCCAGATTGCCGTGCGCTGGGAACTGGCCGGCTGCCACGACGGTCCCGGGCTTTATGGGGCACCGAGCGAGCGACCAATCTACATCCTTGCCGTCACGCACTGGACCATCGCTCATGGTACCATCGTCGATGAAGTGACGGTGTTCGATGAAGTCGCGCTGCTGTGCCAGATGGAGGGCGGGCTGTGAGTGCGCTGGCCACTCTGGAGACAAGGCTGAGGCGCGATCGTGATCTGGGGGCGCTTGGGCAAAGCCATAGTCACCGCGCGACACGGGAGGACAGCCTCGGCCTGCTCAAGGGCCGGGATGCCATTAGCGCAGCCTGGGTTCGCGAGGATGCGGCGAGCATCGAAGTCACTGCCGACTTAGGCGACATGATTGCCTTCAGGGTCGATGGCTGGACAGGACATCGCTGGGTCTGGCGGCAGGATGGGCGCATACTCCGGGAAGTGGCGGTCGAGGATCGCGGCATTGCAAAGATGGCAGCGGCAGCACATCTGCCGCTCGGCGAGCTTCGCAGCGGAGAGGGGCAATATTTTGCCCCCGATGCCGCGCTGCTTCCTGCCGGTTTTCCGGCCGATGCTCGCGAGGCCGCCAACCGGTTGCAAAGCGCATGGAACGGCCGGGCGTTCAATCTGTATGACCAGGCCTGGCTTCCGGCGCTGGTCAGACAACTTCCCGATGCAACATTCACCTTTGAGCACGCGATCGTCGGGGAGGCGCATATTGCCCTTTTATGGAGGGTGCATGGCCATCATGCAGGCGGTCAGCGCATAAGGTTGATCGGCAGCAGCGTGTTGAGCGGAGAGGATGATGATACCGTCATCGATGCCGCCGCCGTGGCCGCACAAATCGCCCAGCCTTGCCTGTCATATGCTTTGCCGGATCAGCCCTGAGCGGCGATAGACGGGGATCGCGCCAGCAAGCCATCGATCTGGTCAAGTGTCAGTGTTTCCAGATCATCGACGATCATTGTTGCAGCCGAAAAGTCCTGATCGTTGGTCATGGCACCTGGCGTTGCCACGACCGCAATGCCTGCCGCAATCGCTGCCGCCATGCTTACCGGCGTATCTTCGATCGCGACGACATCGTCGGCGGTCAATCCCAATTGTGACAGACAATGGAGATAGGCGTCAGGTGCTGGCTTTGCCTGCGCTATCTTGTCGATTGTCGTGATGCTGGCGAACGCTTTGAAATCCAGTCGATTGCCCAACGCCTTTTCGATTGCGCGAACATTGTCTGCCGATGTCGAGGTGCAAAGCGCAACACGGACACCAGCGCGCTGGCAGGCCGTCATCAGCTCGGCGACACCGCGCCGCGGCGACAGCGCGCCTCGCTCCGTCAAGTCGGCATAGTGGTGCGTCTTGCGCTCATGCAGCTGGACGATCATCGCGTCGGTTACGCTCGAATCCGCAGCTTCCTCGTCGCGAAACGCGCGCAGTCGGGCTTGCCCGCCATTGATCGCCAGCAAGCGTCGATATGTCTCGGTGGTCCAGTTCCAATCAATGCCTTGTTCGCGAAACGCCAGATTAAAGGACTGACGCTGCAAATCCGATGTTTCGGCAATGACACCGATGGCACCGAAAATGACGGCTTTGACCCTGAGCATAAAATATCCTTTAGCGGCTATGACGCGCTCGGAACGCCTAGGGCCCTTTTTTGTTGCGGCATATCCTAAGTTCTGACGGCCTCTGCCAGCCTCCTCGCACTTTGCAACAAGAATTCATGATCAGAACCAAGGATGAAAAGGCTCGCCCCCTTGTCCCGCCACAGCGGCACATCGCCTGCACGGGCGAGGAACATGCCGGTTGGCAGGCCAGCAGCTTTTCCGGCCGCAACAATCCGATCGACGGCATCGACCACTGCTGCATCGTCCGGTGTGTCGGCATCATAGGCGATCGTGAGGTCGGCGCGACCGATGAAAAGGGCGTCCAATCCCTTCACTGCGGCAATCGCGTCGATGGCGTCGACGCCTTCGACATCTTCGATCTGTGCGATGACGATCACATTCTTTGCTGCGGCACGATGCCCCGCCATGCCTTTGGTGGTATAGCCTGCAGCACGGCTGCTCCCCGCATAGCCGCGCCCGCCGCTGGTATAGGCACATGCTTTGACTGCCACCTCAGCCTCTGCTGCGCTGCGGATATGCGGCAGTATCACCCCATCGGCCCCGCAATCGAGGGCGTTGAGGATCTGCTCCGAGCTTGCCGATTGCGGCCGCACCAAGACGGTTTTTCCTGCTGCGCGGGCCGCCATGATGCAAAGGTCGAGAGCGGTGCGGTCGAACGGCGCATGTTCGGCATCGAGGACAAGGCAGTCGAGAGTGGTGAGGCCAAGCACCTCGACCACATGCGGGTGCGGAGTTTTTACCCATGTGCCGACCAGCAGGTCGCCGGACAGCAGCCGCTCACGCAATGTTACCACAGCCGTTTGCTCGCGAGTTCGGCGCCGTCGGACAACGTCTTCAGCTTGGCCCAGACGATGTCCGGATCGACCACGCCAAATCCGGCGAAAGTCGAAAAGCCGCAATCGGTCCCGGCAATCACGCGCTCACGCCCGACGATATTGGCAAATCGCTCGATCCGCTCCGCAACCACCTGTGGATGTTCGATAAAGTTGGTGGTGCTATCGATGACACCAGGGATCAGGATTTTGCTGTCCGGGATGATATCCGCCATGTCGACAAAATAATTCCAATCGGCCTGATGACGGGGGTTCGATGTTTCGAACAGCAGCGCAGCGGGTTTTGCTGCCATCAAGGTCGGCAGGATGACCCCCATCTCCACGTCGCAGCAATGTGGCCCTTCGTAATTTCCCCAGCAGACGTGCATGCGAACCCGATCGGCAGCAATATTGCGCAAGGCATGGTTCAACGCCTCGACATGGCCGCCGATCAACGTGAGATATTCGGCCTCGCTGCGGTCCTTGTACATCATATGACGCCCCAGGCCGAGATCGGGACTGTCGAGTTGCAGGTAGAGGCCTGCCGCGACAATTGCTTCATATTCCGGGCGCATCGCCTCGGCCAGCGCCTCAAGATAAGCGTCCTGGGTGGGATAATATTCGTTGGGCTGAAACAAGGCTATTACGCCGGGCGATGCTGCATTCATGAAACCGCCGACAGGGCGATGCACTGCAAGGGCGGCAGCCATATGCGCCAGGTCATCATCCAGCGGGGCAAGCGTCTTGAGGGCAATCGGACCCACGCATCTGGGTCTGCGATATGTCGGAGTTCCGCCGCCTTTCGATTGCCGCTCCATAAAGCTGGGGAAGAGTTCAAGGTCTTTCGGCGCGCTGCGGGGGCTATCGCCGTCGAACCCGGTGATCCTGTCCTTGATGTAGGTGGCATAGCTGATTTTCGACATTTCACCGTCGGAAACGAGGTCGACACCGCTTGCGACCTGACGTCGGACCGCTTCGTTCACCGCTGCGCCGATAACGCTCGAAAAATGCGGGGCATCGATCGCTTCGCCGCGTTCGGCCGCAAACACCAGATCGGTAACCGCCGCTGAGCGCGGCAATGATCCGACGTGGGTCGTCAGGATATGGTTGGCCATCAGGCAAATTTCCCCTTGTTAGCAATCAGCCAAATCTCGATCGCTGCGGCGAAGGCCTCAGGCTCTTCGAGTGGCAGCAAATGCCCGGCCCCGGCAATCACCGCCAAATGCGCGTCGCGCGTCCTATCGGCCCAGGTCCGATGCCAGTCAGGCGGGCAAAGCGCATCCTGTTCGCCGCACAGATAAAGCACCGGCATATCGAGTGCGGTGATGGCGATCCGCCGGTCGGAGCGAAGGCGCAGGGCTTCGCTTTGCCGAATGAAAACCTCCGGACCAAGGACCATGCCCATATCATGCAAAAGAGCGAGCAGCGCTGCGTCGCTGCGATTGCATGCTGCAAGATAATTGGGTTTCAATTCTTCGATCAGCACCCGATCGAGCCCGCCGGCGCGCACTCTTATTTGCTGGGCGGGACGATGCGCCGACCGATCGGGCAAATCCGCTGTGGCATTATACCCTGCGAGCACCAGTCCGGCGACCCGATCGGGCGCGAGCGCCGCCATCTCGACCGCGACAATCGCCCCCATCGAAAATCCGAATAACAGCAATTGCCCGCTGGTTGCTGCCAACGCTCGCTCGGCCATTGCGACAATCGTGGCGTCCTGTGTCAGATCAGCATGCTCTGCGGTCCCCATATGGCGGCGGGCCAATACCCGTCCCAGCGCATTGTCGCCGCCGCGCCACAATCGCGCGTCACACATATTCCCGGACAGGAGCACGGGGAGCGGGGGCATCAACCGAGACGTGCCGAATTACCCGGCAGCAATTCGCCAGCAAATAATCGCTGTTCAGGCGAGAGTTCCGGTCGTTCGATCCGTTCGAGCAGCATCGCGACCGCCGCTTCGGTCATGCGGCGCACGGGCTGACGGATAGTTGTGACCTGATAGGCGAGCCATGTGGCTGGTCCGACCCCGTCGAATCCCACCACCGAAAGATCATCCGGCACGGCGACACCGAAGTGGACACGAGCGCTGTCGATCGCACCGATTGCCATCAGGTCGTTGGCGCAGATCAGGGCGTCGAGCTTCCGGTCGGTCATGCGCATCAGGTCGCTCAATGCTGCGCCGCCGCTCGCATAATCGAAATTGCCGCGCACGATCAGGCAGTCTCGGCCAGTTTGCCGCAACCTGCGTTGTGCCGCCTCGACCCGCTCTTCGCCGACATAGCTATCCGCCGGACCGGCGATGATACCAAAAACATGGTGGCCGCCCTCGATCAGCGCATCGACGAGAGCATTTTCGCCGCTCATCGAATCGCAACAGACGCTGGCGACCGGGACCCCGTCACCGATGCGATTGTACAGCACGACCGGCACGCCGCGATCGGCAAAGGCGGCCAGTTGTTCGGGATGAAGCCGGGCCGCGACGATCGCGCCATCGACGCGGTAGCGCCACACCTGATCGAGCACTTCGTCGACATCGGATTCCGCTGCCAGTGCAAACAACAAAACCCGAATACCCTGCGCTGACAAGCGCTGGGTCAGTTCGGCCAACACTTCCGGATAATAGAGATTGGTGAGGTTCGATATGATGATGGCGACGAGGTTCGATCGCCGGTTGATCAGCCCCTGTGCAATGGCATTGGGATAATAGTTGAGGGCCCGGGCTGCGGCCAGAATTTTTTCACGCGTTCGCGGCGCGACCGATGCGCCTTGTTTGAAGCAACGCGAAACGGCTGACTGGGAGACTCCTGCACGGTTCGCAACATCATAGGATGTCGCACGCCCGCCAGAGGCCTCAGGCTGCTTTTTTGCGGCCATGACGGCGCACTCTGATGTCGGCCTGTTCCTTGTGCCCGGCGAACCCTTCGATCGCGCAAAGTCGCGAGCAATATTCACCGATCATCACGCTCGCCTCGTCTGTCAACACGCGCTGATAGGTGCATGTCTTGATGAATTTGCCAACCCACAGCCCGCCGGTAAATCGTGCATTCTTTCTGGTCGGCAGCGTATGGTTGGTGCCGATAACCTTGTCGCCGTAACTGACATTGGTGCGATGACCGAGAAACAATGCGCCATAATTCGTCATGTGGGTGAGGAAATAGTCCGGATCCCTGGTCATCACCTGCACATGTTCCGAAGCGATATCGTCGGCGATCCGGACCATCTCTTCATAGCTGTCGGCAACGATCACCTGTCCGTAGTCGGCCCAGGCTTTCGCTGCGATTGGCGCGGTCGGCAGAATTGTGAGCTGCCGTTCGATTTCCGCCATCGTGTCGCGCGCCAGCTTTTCCGAATTCGTCAGCAGGATTGCCGGGGAATTCGGTCCATGTTCGGCCTGACCCAAAAGGTCTGTGGCGCATAATTCGCCATCGACCGTTTCGTCGGCAATGACCAATGTTTCGGTCGGACCGGCGAGCAGATCGATGCCGATCCGCCCGAACAGCTGCCGCTTGGCTTCGGCAACATAGGCATTGCCCGGGCCGACAATCATATCGACAGCAGCTATGCTCTGCGTCCCCAGCGCCATGGCTGCCACCGCCTGGACGCCGCCGATACACAGAATTTCGTCAGCGCCCGCCATGTGCATGGCGACGACAATTGCAGGGTTTGGGCGCCCTTCGAACGGCGGCGCAACCGACACGATGCGCTGCACGCCAGCGACTTTGGCGGTGACGACGCTCATATGGGCAGAGGCGACTAAGGGATATTTTCCCCCCGGCACATAACAGCCAACGCTGTTCACCGGCACATTCTTGTGACCGAGCACGACACCCGGCAAGGTTTCGACCTCGACATCCTTGAGCGCGTCCCGCTGGATTTGGGCAAATCCGCGAACCTGTGCCTGCGCAAAGCGAATATCGTCGATCGCTTGGGGATCGAGTGCCGCGTAAGCTGCATCGATAGCATCCTGCGAGAGCCGGAAATCGGCTGGAGCCCAATTGTCGAATTTTTTCGACCAGTCGCGGACCGCGTCATCACCGCGGGCCTTGATGTCGGCGATGATTGCCTCGACGGTCGAGCGGACCTGTGCATCCGCCTCGGCAGCGGCATTTTCTGTGATACCGGTCTTCAAATAGCGCGCCATGTCATGTTCCCGTCGCTTGGATTCATCGTGGGTTGCCGATAGGCTATAACAAATGACTTCGAATGCAAAGGATGTTACGTGAACGACCCGATAATGCCAGTCCCATCCATGCCGATCTGGGCGCGGGGGCTGGCGGGCAGGCGTGCCATTGTGACCGGCGGAAGCAGGGGACTGGGCAGGGCAATCGCCATTGCGCTGGATTCGGCAGGCGCGAATGTGACCGTGGTCGCGCGTGATGCGGATGAACTGGCGAAGTTGGCACGGGTTCATCCCGCGATTCAAACCTGGCGATATGATGTAAACGATCCGGCATTCGGCATCGCACTGGCTGACCGTGACGTCGATATCCTCGTCAACAATGCAGGTACGAACACGCCTTTGCCGATGGTGGACGTGGACCTGGCCACTCTCGACCGCATGCTTTTGC
>JANNMK010000327.1:0-11532 GCA_031397785.1 Sphingomonas sp.
AATTTCTCGGGAAAATGATATGGGCCGTAATTGTTGCTGCAGTTGGTAACGACCACTGGCAGGCCATAGGTATGGAACCATGACCGCACGAAATGGTCGGACGCGGCTTTGGATGCCGAATAGGGCGATCGTGGATCATAGGCGGTACGCTCGTCAAACAATCCCTCGGCCCCCAAGGCCCCAAATACCTCGTCAGTGGACACATGATGGAAGCGAAACGCGGCCCGCTTTGCGTCATCCAGCCCTCGCCAGTAATCAGTCGCCGCGCTGAGCAGCGATACGGTTCCCACAACATTGGTTTGGACGAATTGTCCCGGCCCTTCGATTGACCGATCAACATGCGATTCCGCTGCCAAATGAACGACCGTGATCGGCTTTGCTTTATCGATTATTCGGCACATCGCAGCGGTATCGCAAATATCGGCATGCTCAAACCGGTATCTGTCCGATCCCTCGATCGATGCCAGGGACGCCAGATTACCGGCGTAGGTCAAAGCATCGATATTGACCACATGGTAGCTGCTGTTCAGTATCAGATGTCGCACCAGGGCAGAACCGATGAAGCCTGCACCGCCAGTAACAACAATAGTCTTGGTGTCGGTCACCTGCCTGCCTCCCTCAATTCCAATGGCCGGCCATCATAAGCGAAATCGCAAAGCATTGCCTCCAGAGGCGCCAATACTGCATCCTTGGTCGAAACGATCGGCCCCCCAGCGCCGAAACTGCTTGGCCATTCGACGGCGATTGTGGGATCATTCCAGATCACTCCCCCGTCGGCCTCGGCCATATAAGGGGCGTCGACCTTGTACATGACCTCGCAATCCGGTTCGAGCGTGAGAAAGGCATGACCATATCCCCTGGGCACGAACAGCTGTTCGCCGCCGTCGGCCGTCAATTCGACGGCACGCGCATGGCCAAAGGTCGGGGATGCACGGCGCAGATCGACCGCGACATCGAAAATGCGACCGCGCACGCAGCGGACCAGCTTTGCCTGTGTGTATGGCGGCCGTTGAAAATGGATGCCGCGCAATGTGCCTGATGCGGCCGAATAGCTGTGATTGTCCTGACAGAAGTCGGCGGAGATGCCGGCTGCCTCCTCGCGTGTGCGATTCCAGCTTTCCGTAAACCAGCCTCGGTCATCACCGAAACGGCGGGGTTTGAGCAAGATCAGTGTCATCGTCATTCCTGCCGCTACAGCCTCGCCGCAGGTGCGCCTTAGCAATGAAGCACAATAGTTGCACCCATCGATGTATCGAGCGAGGCCATTGTCTAGATCCGGTAAGCTAGTTCGAAATCGCCCCAGCGACGACCGGCAAAATGCAGCGGCACATAGACGTTGCGGGTTACCTGGAAAGACGATCCATCGCCTTCGTGACGATAGACCGCCATGAAGAACGGCTCCTGCGATGCCTTGGCCGCGACATCGGTGGTATCGAACAGGATGCGACCGTTGCGGCAATATTGGGTATCATGGGCGACATTACCCACCGGATCGCGGGAGAATCGGCTGATATGGGTGGGCAAGAACCCGTCTAGCCCTGAACAGACGGACGCCAGCACGCGCGGGTCGAATGCCACCACTTCGTCCAGAACGGCGCGCCAATTGCCATCGGCCCAATCGCTCAGCGTCGTGCGGAATCGCGCGGGGCGGCTGCCGACGACCGGCTGATAATGCGTGTCGAACAGCTGGCTGACCGTCAGACTGCCTTGTGCGATTGCGCGTTCGGTGAGCGCAACGATATCGTCGCGACGCTGCATCGCATAGGTCACAAAATTCCAGTCATCCGCCGAAGCGCCCGATGCCACAAGGCCATGGAAGACGCGGTTCGACAGCGATTCCAGCGCATCGACCTCTCCATGCGCGCGCACCAGTCGATCGGAGCTCGACCGCACCCGTTGCCCGAATTCCTGCAATGCGCCACGAACCTGCTGGCTGTTGCCGTGGATCAATGCGGCACTGCGCGCGATCTGATCGCTCTGCCCGTCGACCAGTCCGACGAGATCGATCGCCTTGCCCAGCGCGTCGGCGATTTTCTCGAAGCCGCGTTCGGCGCGGTGGCTTTCCTCTACGCCGGCGCTGATTTCACGGACCAGTCCTTCGGCTTCGGTCGAAAGGCTGCCGACCGTGCGGCGGATTTCTTCGGTCGCAGCGCGGGTATGGCTGGCGAGTTTTTTCACTTCGCTGGCGACCACTGCAAATGTTCTGCCGGCATCGCCTGCACGTTCGGCCTCGATAGCGGCGTTGAGCGCCAGCATATTGGTGGTTTTTGCGATCGTCTCGATTGAGCTCGACACGATCCGGACCTGATCCATGGCGGCGGCGAAATTGGTGACGTGCGCGCCGAGCCGCTCGACGAGATCGGTGAGCTGGCCGAATTCGGCGACGGTAGCCGAAATCTGTTGCGCGCTGCTGGTGATATTTTCGGTAGCTTTGGCCGACAAGATCTTGGCTTCTTCGGTGGCGCGCGCGACTTGTGCCTGATCCGCCTCCAGATCGGCGGTTACTCTTTCCAGTGCAGCCAGCGCCTCGACCTGATCGGCAAGTTCGCCAGCGACATCCTCGATCTGGCCGCCGACATTGGCACAGCCCACGGCCAGTTCGCCGGTATCGGCCGCGAGCCGGGGGTCCATCGCGACCCGGGGGGTGACGGCAGCGGCGATAATCTCTTGCTTCATGGGCTGATCCGTTCTCATGCAAAAAAACAGCCATCTGCCGGCCGACGTTGCCGATCGTCATGGCAGACCGTGGTTAACACCTGCTCAACATATGCAGCCATTCCGCCATTTAGCTTGGCAAATATGGTCATGCGTGCTTGATGAACCTGCACGATGCCGCACAGCGCGGCGACGACAGGATGGCCGATGTTCTTTCAGTTTCTCGACGAGCTGCGCGCAGCGGGGATACCCGCCAGTCTGAAAGAGCATCTGCTGATGCTCGAAGCACTGGATCGCGAGGTTATCGAGCGCAAGCCGGAGGAATTTTATTATCTCGCCCGGGCCACCTATGTGAAGGACGAAGGGCTGCTCGACCGGTTCGACCAGGTGTTCGCCAAAGTGTTCAAGGGGCTGGAAAAAACCTGGGCGGAACAGAATGCGGAGATCCCTGCGGACTGGCTGAAGGCGGTTGCAGAGAAGTTCCTGACGCCAGAGGAGATGGCCGAGATCGAGAGCCTGGGGAGTTGGGATGAGATCATGGAGACGCTCAAAAAGCGGCTCGAGGAGCAGGAAAAGCGCCATCAGGGCGGCTCCAAGTGGGTCGGCACCGGTGGCACCAGCCCCTATGGCAATTCAGGCTATAATCCGGAAGGCGTGCGGATCGGCGGGGAATCGAAACACAAGCGCGCGCTGAAAGTGTGGGACAAGCGCGAGTTCCGCAATCTCGACAACACCAAGGAATTGGGCACCCGCAATATCAAGATCGCGCTGCGCCGGCTGCGCCGTTTTGCAAGGGACGGCGCGCAGGACGAGCTGGATATTGCAGCGACGATCGACGGCACCGCGCGCCAGGGCTGGCTCGACATTCATATGCGCGCCGAGCGGCGCAATGCCATCAAGGTTCTGCTGTTCCTCGACGTTGGCGGGTCGATGGATCCGTTCATCAAGCTGTGCGAGGAATTGTTCAGCGCGGCATCGAGCGAGTTCAAGAATCTCGAATTTTTCTATTTCCACAATTGCCCGTATGAAGGCGTGTGGAAGGACAATAAGCGCCGCTTTGCCGAGCGCACGCCGATGTGGGACGTGCTCCACAAATATGGCCATGATTACAAGCTGATCTTTGTCGGCGATGCGGCGATGAGCCCGTATGAGATTACCCATCCGGGCGGATCGGTCGAGCACTTCAACGAGGAATCAGGATCGGTATGGCTGCACCGGATGACCACCACCTATCCGGCGGCGGCCTGGCTGAATCCGGTGCCCGAACAGCATTGGGGCTATTCGCAATCGACCAAGATCATTCAGCAGGCCATGACCGGGCGAATGTATCCGCTCACCCTGGCAGGACTTGACTCCGCGATGCGCGAATTGACGCGCAAGCGCTGAACCGGGCTGGCGCGTTTCGCGCTAAAGCGACAAAGGAGACGCGTGGGGGGCGACAAATTGTCTCCTTTGTCGCTTTAAGCGGTCACATGATGGCTCGCCAAGCGATACCGGCAAAACCGGGCTGGTTGTTCGACAATGTCAAAGATCAGGGCAGACCTGGAACATAACAGGATCGCGCCATGTAGGACAGCGGCATTGCGGAACCGGGGATCGGCGGGAGTGCGGCGCGCCTGGCCGGCCTCCGTTACCCTGCCAGTTGCCGTCAGACCGCGTGATAGGCGCGATACCAGCGGATGAATTTCGGTACGCCGACCTCTATGGTGGTGGTCGGGACATAACCCAGATCGCTGCCGATGGCGTCGATATCGGCGAATGTCTGGCGCACGTCGCCCGGCTGCATCGGCAGCATGTGCCGGATCGCCTTGCGCCCGCACTCACGCTCTATGATGTCGATCAGGGTCATCAGATGTTCGCAGCGGTGATTGCCGATGTTGTAGATGCGGTGCGGTTTGAGGCTGCCCCCGGGCTTGATGCTGCCATCGTCGGCAGGCGGATGATCGAGGCAGGCGACCACGCCTGCGACGATATCGTCGACATAGGTAAAGTCGCGCCACATATCACCGTGGTTGAACACCTCGATCGGCTGGCCGGCCAATATGTTGCGGGTGAACAGCCACATCGCCATGTCGGGCCGACCCCATGGCCCGTAGACCGTGAAGAAGCGCAGCCCGGTCACCGGCAAACGATAGAGATGCGCGTAGGTCTCGCTCATCAACTCGTCGGCTTTTTTGGTTGCGGCGTAGAGCGAGAGCGGATGATCGACGCGGTCGTCGACGCTGAACGGCAGTTTGTCATTGCCACCATAAACCGATGACGAGGACGCATAGACCATATGGTCGCAGCCGCGATGGCGGGCGACCTCCAGCATGTTGAGGTGGCCGACCAGATTGGCCTGGACATAAGCGTGCGGATTTTCGATCGAATAGCGCACCCCGGCCTGCGCGCCGAGATGGACGATGCGGTCGAACCCATGGTCCGCCAGCGCCGCGGTGAGCGCGGCCATATCGGCAAAATCGACCTCGACGAAGGCGAAACGGTCGCCGCCCGCATCGACCAGCCGGGCCAGCCGGTCGCGTTTCAGCTGCACCGCATAATAATCGTTGAGATTGTCAATGCCGACCACGCTGTCCCCGCGAGCGATGAGGTCGAGCGCCAAGGTCATGCCGATGAAGCCGGCGACACCGGTGATGAGGATTTTCATCGCAGATCAATGCCCATAAACAGTGTAAAAAGCCAATCTGCCGAGATTAAAGGCGCCATAGCCGTGCCGGAAAGGCCGCGCCGTCGCCGCCCAGAGCATTTTTGAGATCGACGAACAGCCCGCGTTCGGCAACCAGTGCGGCAAGCCGGTCCCGCCCCAGTGTCAGATAGTCGGCGTGTGGCACCGCCAGCACGACCATGTCATAGGCGCGGTCGAGCGCCATTGTGTCGAGCACCAGGCCATATTCGTGGCGCGCTTCGCCCGGGTCGGCCAGCGGATCGTGCACGGTAACCTGATGGCCGCGCTGGGCGAGCCCGGCGATGACATCGGCGATCTTGCTGTTGCGGATATCAGGAACATTTTCCTTGAAGCTGAGCCCCATCACCAGCACCGAGCCCGACCGGTTGTCACGCGCGGCGTGCAGCCGGTCGACTACCCAATGCGCCATCTGGTCGTTGATGCCCCGCCCGGCGAGGATGACCCGGGGATCATGGCCGAGCTGTTCGGCGCGATGGCTGAGATAATAGGGATCGACGCCGATACAGTGGCCGCCGACCAGCCCCGGCGTAAAGGGGAGAAAATTCCATTTCGAACCCGCAGCGTCGAGCACATCCCAGACCGACAGCCCCATGCGCCCGAAAATCTGGGCGATCTCGTTCATGAAGGCGATATTGATATCGCGCTGGGCATTTTCGATCACCTTGGCCGCTTCGGCAACCTTGATCGAGGTGGCGCGGAACACCCCGCCTGTCGTCACCGCCGAATAGAGTGCGGCGATTTTTTCCAGAACGTCGGGGGTCTGTCCGGCGACGACCTTGGTAATCTTGTCGATACTGTGATCGCGATCGCCAGGATTGATGCGTTCGGGCGAATAGCCGAGGAAAAAGTCGGCACCGCAGCTGAGGCCCGATGCCGCCTCGAGTTCGGGACCGCACAAATCCTCGGTCACGCCGGGATAGACCGTGCTTTCATAAATCACGACCGGGTGGCGCGCCGCATCGATCATGCCGCCGACGGTGCGCGATGCCCGCAGCACCAGCGACAGATCGGGCCGGTTGGCCGCATCGATCGGTGTCGGCACGGTGATGATGTAGAAATCCGCCGGCGGGCAAGCGTCAGGGTCGGCGGTGAAGGTCAGCGGCGCGGCGACCAGCCGGTCGGTTGGGATTTCCGCTGTCCGGTCATGTCCGGCGCGCAGTTCGTCTATGCGGTTGGCATCGATATCGAGGCCCCAGCAATCGACCTTGTCCGCCAGCGCGACAGCCAGCGGCAGACCGACATAACCCAGTCCGACGACAATCACGGTCGGGCGGACGGCGGAGCGGGTGTTGCCCTGTCCGGCTGGCGCATCGTCATGCAATTTGCCCGAACCCATCGTTCGCCTTTTCAAAATTCACCGGTCAGGCGATGGTGCGCCGGGCGCGCGGGCCCGTGCCATGCTATGCCGTTCCCCTATCACCTAAAAGGATTGGAAGTGTTAAGGCGCGGGCAGCAGCGCCAGCATCGCACCGCGTCTCCGCACCAGACCCCATGGATCGCCGGGAGCCGACCCCGATCATCCGATGCGCGGCCGTATCCGGCGGAAAGGCGGGCTGCGGCCATGGTCGGCCATGCGATGACCCCGACATGGGCATTGGCGCGCGAGCGGAGTTGGGTTACCGCCCGTGCGGCAACAGACCGGCAGAGCCGATGGCCGAAAACGGTGGTGGACGAAGGACTGAAGATCGATGCAGCGAAGTTTTACCGCACGGGTGACCGAATTGCCGCGATGGCAGAAGCGGATTCTGGCGGTTGCGGTCGATTCCTTCCTGTGCTTTGCGACCGTGTCGATCAGCTATTATCTGCGGCTGGGTTTCTGGTCTCAACCGTTGGGCAACCAGTGGTTGTCCTATATCGCCAGCTGGATCATCGCCATTCCGCTGTTCATCCGTTTTGGTCTGTATCGCGCCATATTCCGCTATTCCGGGTCGAGCGCACTGCTGGCAATCTTTACCGCCTGCGCGATTTACGGGCTGATCTACAGCAGTATTTTCACATTATACGGCGTGTTTTCCGTACCCCGGACGGTGGGGCTGATCCAGCCCGTGCTGCTATGCCTGGCCATTGCGAGTTCGCGCGCGGCAGTGCGCTATGCGCTGGGCGATCCACTCGTCCGCCGTGGCAATGCCGACCCGCGCCGGGCGCTCGTCTATGGCGCTGGCCGGGCCGGCCGCCAGATGGTTGCCGTGCTGGCCCGCAGCGAGGAGATGCGGGTAATCGGCTTTGTCGACGACGACCGATCGCTGTGGGGCAGTTCGATCGACGGCCTGAAAATCTACCCGACACGCGATTTGCCGTTGCTGTTGCAGCAATTGCGGATCGAGACGATCCTGCTGTCGATCCCGTCGGCATCGCGCAAGCGGCGGATGCAATTGCTCGAGGCGATCGAGGAAACCGGCACCAAGGTGCAGATCGTCCCGTCGCTCGACGATCTGGCGCATGGTCGCATCACGGTCAACGATCTGCGGCCGCTCGAGATCGAGGATCTGCTCGGCCGCGATACGGTTGCCCCGGTCGACAATCTGCTCGCCAAAACGATCCGCGATCGCACCGTCCTGGTGACGGGGGCCGGCGGATCGATCGGCAGCGAGCTGTGCCGCCAGATATTGCGCCAGCACCCGGAAACGCTGCTGCTGCTCGATAACAGCGAACTTGCGCTCTATTCGGTGCATCAGGAACTGCTGGCGACGGCCGCGCAACTCGGGCGGTTGCCGACGACGCTGGTGCCGATCCTTGGCGACGTCACCGACCCGCTGCGCATCGAGCAGATATTCCGCCAGTGGAAGCCCGCTACGGTCTATCACGCCGCCGCGTACAAGCATGTGCCTCTGGTCGAAGCCAATGCGGCGCAAGGTGTTGCCAACAACCTGTTCGGGACATTGAATACCGCCGAGGCAGCCATGCGGCACGATTGCGAGCGGTTCGTGCTGATCAGCACCGACAAGGCGGTGCGCCCGACCAACATCATGGGTGCGACCAAACGCGGTGCGGAGATGGTTTTGCAGGCGCTGGCCGCGGAGTCCGCGAAAAGCTGTTTCTGCATGGTCCGATTCGGCAATGTGCTGGGCTCGAGCGGATCGGTCGTCCCGGCGTTCCGGCGCCAGATCGCGCAGGGCGGGCCGGTGACCGTCACCCATGCGGAGATGACGCGCTATTTCATGACCATTCCGGAGGCGGCGGAACTGGTTATCCAGGCGGGCGCGATGGCCGATGGCGGGGACGTGTTCCTGCTCGACATGGGCGCGCCGGTGAAGATCATCGACCTGGCCCGCCAGATGATCCGCCTGTCCGGATTTTCCGTGCGCGATGCCGACCATCCGGAGGGCGATATCGACATTGTCGTGACCGGCATCCGCCCCGGTGAAAAACTCTATGAGGAGCTGCTGATCGGCAGCCAGCCGGTCGCAACTGCGCATCGGCGAATCATGAAGGGCGAGGAGCATTTCATCCCCCTTGCCGAGCTGAGGCCGCTGCTCCGGCAGATGCGCGACGTCGTCCATGCCGAGGGCGATCATGCGCTGGTGGCCGAAGCACTGGCGGCCATCGTCAAGGAATATGCCGCCTCCAGCGAGGGTTAGGCGCTGCGTTGCAGAAACGCCTGATATGTTCCGGCGATGCCGTCAGCCAGTTCGATCGACGGCTGCCACCCCATGGCGGCGAGCATCACGCCCGACATCAGCTTTCGCGGCGTGCCGTCAGGCTTGGTCGGATCGGTTTCTACCGTGCCTTCGAAACCGACGATCGTCGCCACGAGCCGCGCGAGATCGCCAATGGCGATATCCGTGCCCGAGCCGACGTTGACGTGACTGTCGCCGGAATAGCGATCAAGCAAGAACAGGCAGGCGGAGGCGCAATCATCGCAATGGAGAAATTCACGGCGCGGCGTGCCGGTTCCCCAGATCTCCAGCCTGTCTGACCCGCTGCACTTTGCCTCATGCGCCTTGCGGATCAGCGCGGGCAGGACATGGCTGTTATCGAGGTCGTAATTGTCGCCGGGGCCGTAGAGATTGGTGGGCATGGCGGAGATATAATCACGGTCATATTGGCGGCGATAGGCCTGCGCCAGTTTGAGCGCGGTGATCTTTGCGATGGCATACCATTGATTGGTCGGTTCCAACGCGCCGGTCAGCAGCGCATCTTCGACGATCGGCTGTGCTGCGAATTTGGGATAGATGCAGCTCGACCCGAGATTGAGCAGCCGGTTGACGTCGCTGCGGTGCGCCGCCTCCATGACATTGGTGGCGATGACCACATTTTCGTAGAGGAAATCGACCGGCCTTGCGGCGTTTGCGGCGATTCCTCCCACGGTGGCGGCGGCCAGAATGACGACATCGGGCCGTTCGCGCGCGAACCAAGTGCGCACGGCCGCCTGGTCGAGCAGATCGAGGTCGCCGCGCGATGCCGTGAGTATCGTGCAGTCCCGGCTCTGCAACGCGCGCACGATGGCGCTGCCGACCATGCCGCGATGCCCGGCGACAAAGACGCGCCGCCCGCTTAGTCCGTCGGTCATCAATCCGTCGGTCATGCGGGCGCCGCCATGCGCTGCTGCGCTTCGAGGATGTCGAGATCGGCAAGCACCATCTCGCGCGCCAGTTCGCGCACCTCGGTCTCATGATGCCAGCCAAGCTGGCGGCGGGCCTTTGCCGGGTCGCCGAGCAGCAGCTCGACCTCGGTAGGACGGAAATAGCGCGGATCGACCGACACGAGGATGGCGCCGCTGCGGGCGCACCGCCCGACCTCGTCGACGCCGCTATTTTCCCAGACCAGATCGATGCCGACATCCGCGAAAGCCCATTCGACAAACTGGCGGACCCGCGTGGTGACGCCGGTTGCCAGAACATAATCGTCGGGTTCGTCCTGTTGCAGCATCATCCACATGCCACGGGCATATTCGCGCGCATGGCCCCAGTCGCGCTGCGCATCGAGATTGCCGAGATAAAGCCGGTCGAGTTTGCCCAGTTTGATCGCGGCTGCCGCGCGGGTGATCTTGCGGGTGACAAAGGTTTCACCGCGCAAGGGGCTTTCATGGTTGAACAGGATGCCGTTCGAGGCGTGCATGGCATAGGCTTCGCGGTAGTTGACCACGATCCAATAGGCATAAAGTTTGGCGGCCGCATAAGGCGAGCGCGGATAGAAGGGTGTGGTTTCGCTCTGCGGAACCTCCTGCACCAGCCCGTATAGCTCCGAGGTCGATGCCTGATAGAAGCGGCACGCCTGTTCCATCCCGAGAATGCGGATAGCCTCAAGCAACCGCAACGTGCCGATCGCATCGGCATTTGCGGTATATTCCGGCGTCTCGAAGCTTACCGCCACATGGCTTTGCGCGGCAAGGTTATACACTTCGTCGGGTTTCGATTCCTGCATGATCCGGATGAGATTGGTGCTGTCCGTCATGTCGCCGTGATGGAGGATCAACCGGGCATCGGGGATATGCGGGTCTTGATAAATATCTTCGATCCGGCCGGTGTTGAACGACGAGGAGCGCCGCTTTATCCCGTGAACGATATAGCCTTTTTCCAGCAGCAGGCGAGCGAGATAGGCACCGTCCTGACCGGTGATACCGGTCAGCAAGGCGGTTTTGCCGTTGGGCGCAATCTGGGAGGTATCCATTATTCACTCTACTCACTGTTGTACGGGAGCCTGTCGCTCGCTCAAATTACCGGTCGCGCAGCTTGTTCGCTCCGACGGAAGCGAATTCGGCTGCGCACATGATATGATACAGGCTCGAGGCCGGAGCGGGTCCTACTACCGGATGTCCAGCCTCGTCCATGCGATCGAACCACAGGCCGCGCAGTCCATCGCGTTGCGCGAAGCCGAGCGTCGCATCGAGCGCGGTTGCAGCGCGGCCCAGCCATGACGCAGAGGCATGCCGATCTGCAGCGACGGCGGCTTGTGCGAGGCAGGCCTTGGTTCGTTCTGTCTGCGGCCATGTGCGGGCGCTGCCTGACTTGACGGTCAAATCGTCCCACAATTCGTCGATCGTCCACCTGTCGTCCCGCACGCCATGACGTTCCGCGATCTCGGCCAGCCTGTTTGCGGCAGTGGCAATTACCCGATGATCGCCGGTGCGCTGGTCAAGCCAGCGGCGCAGCAGCCACGACCATTCGAAATGATGACCCGGCTCGATAATCCGTCCGCGATCATCGGGGAGCGGCAGCCAGTCCAGCCCGAAATATTCGCGCACCACGCCG
>JANNMK010000333.1:0-3955 GCA_031397785.1 Sphingomonas sp.
GGCTTGGTCGACACGCCCTCGCTCGCCATGTCGAACAGCATGAAGGTGATGCCCTGATATTTGCTGCTCTTGTCGGTGCGGACTAGGCAGAAAATCCAGTCGCATTTGTCAGCATAGCTGGTCCAGATCTTCGAGCCGTTGACCACCCAACGGTCGCCCGCATCCTCGCCAAACGTCGCCAGGCTGACGAGGTCGCTGCCCGACCCCGGTTCGGAATAGCCCTGGCACCAGCGGATTTCGCCGCGCGCGATCTGTCCCAGATAATGGACCTTCTGTTCCTCGGTACCGAATTGCAGCAGCGCCGGGCCGAGCATCCAGATGCCGAACGACGACAGGGGCGAACGCGCGCCGATCCGCGTCATTTCCTCGCGCAGCACCTTGGTCTGCTCGGTCGACAGTCCCGCCCCGCCATAGGCCTTGGGCCAGTCGGGAACGGTATAGCCCTTGGCGACGCAGGCCTCGAACCACTGGCGCTGGGCATCGCTGGCGAATGTCGCATTGCGCCCGCCCCAATAAGTGTCTTCCTCGCTCTTCATCGGCAGCCGCATTTCGGCGGGGCAGTTGGCGGCGAGCCAGTCGCGCGCCTCGGCACGGAATGTTTCGAGGTTCAAGGTTTCGGGGGATTCGGCCATCGCATCGACTCCAGGAGAATTCGGCGCTGTCGCTTCGCCGGTTGACGTAGACGTAAAGCATGCACCGCCTGCCGCGCAAGTGGCTTATGCAGCTTTGCGGATGGCCCGTGCATCGCAATCGCGGCTTGACGCAATGCCGTGTTCGAAAGCAAGGTATGGCCGGAGGCGGGACCCACCTGCCCGTTGCGCGCGCGTATGCGAATCGCCTGCGTCAGTGGAGAGAGCGATGCGATTTACGGGCAAGACCGTGGTCATCACCGGTGCGGCATCAGGGATTGGCCGGGCCGCGTGCCTGCTGTTCGCCGCAGAAGGCGCGATCGTGTTCGCCGGTGACATCGACGAGGAAGCGGGCAGCGACCTCGCGGCGACGTCCAACGGGACAATCCGTTTCAAGCGTACCGACGTGTGCGATGTCGCCGACATCAAGGCGCTGATGGATCTGGCAGCGCAGAAGACCGGCGGCATCGATGTGGTGTTCAACAATGCCGGAGCGGGCGGCGCGCGCGAAGGGATCGATGAAATCGACGCCGATGGCTGGGACCGCACGATGAACCTGCTGCTGCGTTCTGTCGCCATGGGGGTGCGTTACGCGGTGCCGCACATGATCGGCCGTGCAGGCGCATCGATCGTCAACACCGCCAGTGTCGCCGGGCTCGCCGCCGGATTTTCCCCCACTGCCTATGCCGTCGCAAAATGCGGGGTCATCCACCTGACCAAGGTAGGCGCGACCGATCTGGCCAAACACCAGATCCGCATGAACGCGATCTGCCCCGGCTTCATCCAGACCAACATCTTCACATCGTCGATGGACATCGCCGAAGACAAGGTCGACGCCGCCCGGCAAATGATCTTCGCGCTGTCCGACCACACCCAGCCGGTCAGGCGCGGCGGCCAGCCCTCAGACATCGCCAATATGGTCGCATTTCTCGCCTCGAACGAAGCGGGCTACATCACCGGCAGTCATTTCGTCGTCGATGGCGGCATCACCACCGGCCAGCCGCACAGCTGGAACCCCGACGCACCGGGCATATTCGATGCCTTGCAGGCCTTTGTCGATGCAGATCCGGCAAAGTGACGACGCAAGGGGCTGCCATCGCCGTAGCCCGGGCGGCAGCCCCCGTCGGCGGCGTGCCGGTGCGCACCCGCATATTCTATGCAGCCGGCGCTATCGCCTATGGCATCAAGGATAACGGCTTTTCGGTTTTCCTGCTGCTCTATTACAATCAGATCATCGGGCTGGATGCCGGGCTGGTCGGGCTGATGCTGCTCCTGGCGCTGCTGCTCGATGCCTTCATCGACCCGGCGGTCGGCCATTTTTCCGACCGGACGCGCAGCCGCTGGGGCCGCCGCCACCCGTGGCTTTATGCATCGGCGATACCGATCGCCGGTTTCTGGCTGGCCTTGTGGATGCCACCGGCGGGCAGTCAGATGTTCCAGCTGCTGTGGCTGCTGGTGTTCGCAACGCTGGTGCGGATGAGCCTGTCGCTCAATGAAATCCCCTCGATCGCCCTCGCGCCCGAAATGACGATCGATTATCACGAACGCACCGCCATATTGGGTCTGCGCTATCTGTTCGGCTGGATCGGCGGCCTCGCCATCCTCGCGGCGGCCTATGGCTATTACGAACTCGCCGACCCGAACGTCGCGAGCGCGGACCGTTTTTATGCTTATGCCATGGCGGGCTCGATCATCATGTTGGTGTCGATCATGGTATCCGCCGTCGGCACGCACCGGCGCTATGCCCGGCCGATGGCAGACACGGTGCATCAGCCGAGCCTCGCCGACATGGCAGCGGCGCTGCGCTATCGCCCGTTCCTGCTGCTGCTGCTCGCCGCCTTCTTCGGGTTCGCCAGCCAGGGCATCACCTTTGCGTTGTCGAGCTTCCTGCTCGGTTATGTGTGGAAGATGGATTCGACAGAGCAGGTCATTTATGCGGCCAGCCTGTTTGCCGGGGTGCTCGTCGCGCTCGTCATGGCGCGGCGCATGGGGCTGGCCTATGGCAAGCGCCGCAGCGCCATCGTCCTGGCGCTGGCGACCGGGGCGATTGGTTCGCTCCCCTATCTGCTGCTGCTCGCCGGGCTGTTTCCCGAAACAGGCACCCGGGCATCGCTGATGACCTATCTGCCGATCGTTACGCTCGCCACCGCCACCGGTATCGCGACGATGATCAGCGCCGCATCGCTGATGGCCGATGTCACCACCGCCCATGCGCAGATCAGCGGCAAACAGCAGGAAGGCGTGTTTTTCGCCGGACAGTTTTTCATGCAGAAATGCGTCACCGGGGTCGGCATCTTTGTCGCCGGGCAAATCCTCGTGTTCGTCGGTTTTCCGGCGCAGGCCAATCCGGCCACCATCGATCCCGATGTCGTTACATCGCTCGCGGCCGTCTATGTCGCGGTGGTGCTGGTGCTGCAGGTCGCCACGGCCTGGGC
Organism: Sphingomonas sp.; assembly: GCA_031397785.1. Lineage (GTDB taxonomy): Bacteria > Pseudomonadota > Alphaproteobacteria > Sphingomonadales > Sphingomonadaceae > Sphingopyxis. The sequence goes on from JANNMK010000333.1 coordinate 3,065, forward strand.
TTTTTCGCGCTTTCCCGTCGACGCAGACGCAGCGACGCAGGGGGCGGGCATTTGAGGGCTGGCATTCGACGGCAAATCATAGCAAGGTTCACGTAAACGTAAAGCAATCGGCAGCGCCAGTGGGGCGGCCAACACAGGATGGAGCGGTTATGGAATTCGACCTCAGCGATCGGCAAAAGCACTGGCAGGGCCGGGTGCGCGAGTTTCTCGAGGCGCATATCCGCCCCGCCGTGCCCACCTACAAGGCGCAGGACGCCGAAGGGAGCCGCTGGAAAGTCATTCCCGTGGTTGAGGAGCTCAAGGCCAAGGCCAAGGCGCAGGGCATATGGAATCTGTTCATGCCGCCGCGTCAGGCCACGCATCATCATGTCGATGAGAGCTTCGAATTCGAAGGCCCCGGCCTTACCAACCTCGAATATGCGCTGTGCGCCGAGGAAATGGGCCGCGTCGGTTTCGCATCCGAAGTGTTCAACTGCTCCGCCCCCGACACCGGCAATATGGAGGTGTTCCACCGCTATGGCACGCGCGCCCAGAAGGACCGCTGGCTCGCTCCGCTGATGCAGGGCGACCTGCGCTCGGCTTTCTTGATGACCGAACCGCGCGTCGCATCGTCGGATGCCACCAACATCGAATGCCGGATCGAGCGCGATGGCGATGAATATGTCATCAACGGCGTCAACTGGTGGTCGAGCGGCGCAGGCGACCCGCGCGGCACGGTCGCCATCGTCATGGGCAAGACCGATTTCGGTGCAAAACGCCACGCCCAGCAATCGATGGTGCTGATGCCGATGGACACGCCGGGCATCACGATCCTGCGCCACCTCCCGGTCTTCGGCTATGACGATGCGCCGCACGGCCATATGGAAATTGAATTGAAGGACGTGCGCGTCA
>JANNMK010000002.1:0-2862 GCA_031397785.1 Sphingomonas sp.
TGCAGCCGTTTGAGGCTGGCATCGAGCTGCTTTTCGACCTGCGCCTTTGACAAGCCCCTGTCGCTGTCGGTCATCGGAAAGAACAGCTTGGTCGCCATCACATAGCTGTCGCGCGGCCGCCCCTTGAGCGCTTCGCCGAGGAAGGTTTCGGCCGCGCCCCGGCCATAGATGTTGGCGGTGTCGATGAAGGTGATGCCTTCATCGAAGGCGCGGTCAAGGCAGGCGCGCGCCGCGTCCGCCTCGACGCCCACGCCATAGGTCAGCCAGCTGCCGAGGCAGATTTCCGACACGCGAATGCCGCTGTCGCCAAGTGGTCGATACTGCATGTCAGGCTCCTGCTAAACGGCGGTCTGGCCGGTGAGTTGTCTGGTCACCGGATGCGAGCTTGAGAGGCCGCCGTCGACCGCGATCGCCTGTCCGTTGACATAGCTGGCCAAATCCGAGGCGAGAAACAGCGCGACATTGGCCAGTTCTTCGGGCTGGGCGGCGCGGCGCAGCGGGTTCAACCGCCCGACCTTGTGCATCACGTCCTTGGCCTTTGCATAGTCGAAGGTCGGTTTGGTCATCCCGGTTTCAGTGAGGCCGGGGCAGATGGCGTTGACCCGCACGCCGGTTTCCGAAAGCTGCTGGGCCGAGACCGCCGCCAGATTGATGACGCCCGCTTTCGATGCCGAATAGGCCGGGCCGCCGGCGCCCGAACGGATGCCTGCGACGCTGGCGGTGAGGATGATCGACCCGCCTTGTCCTGCGTCCCACATGGCTTTCCCGGCGTGCTTCACCATCAGCAGCGGGCCGATCAGGTTGATACGCAGCAGTTCGGCCATTTTCCCGGGATCGGTGTCGAACACCCCCTCCATGCCGCCCGATACCCCGGCATTGGCAAAGGCGATGTCGAGCCGCCCATAGTGCGATTGCGCGCGGGCGACCATCGCCGCGACATCGGCTTCATGCCCTGCGTCCACGGTCATGGCGACGGCGGCATCGCCGATGGCGGCCGCGACATCATGCACCGCCTCGCTGCGGTCGCCCAGCACGACGCGCGCTCCTTCGGCGGTAAAGCGCTGTGCTGCCGCGCGGCCTATACCGCTTGCCGCGCCGGTGATGATCGCGACTTTTCCGTCGAGCAGGCCCATATCTTGTGTCCCCTTATTGCGCCCCTGCGGCCCGCGCGAAATGCCAGGCGCGTTCGGCCAGCGGGCTGACCCGTTCGGACATATCCCTGGCATGCGCCGACGATGCGGTGCCGTCGATCACGCGTTTCTTAATCCCCTGCATGATCCCTGCGAGGCGGAAGAAATTGTAGGCGAAATACCAGTTCATGTCAGGCACGCCGTCGCGGCCAGTGGCCGCGCAATAGCGGGCGACCATGGTGTCGAGTTCGGGAATGCCGAGAGCCGCGCGATCGAGGTCCATGACGCCCGAGCGGCCGGCGTTTTCGGTGACCCACGCCATCGCCACATAGGTAAGATCGGCGAGCGGATCGCCGAGCGTCGAGAGTTCCCAGTCGAGCACCGCGAGCACGCGCGGTTCGTCCGTGGCAAAGATCATATTGTCGATGCGATAATCGCCATGGACGACGCTGGTCCGGGTCTGATCCGGCAGGGTGGCAGGCAGCCAGGCGATCAGCCGTTCCATTTCGTCCATCGTCTCGGTTTCGGCGAGCCTGTACTGGCGGGTCCAGCGTTCGACCTGGCGGCCGAAATAATTGCCGGGCTTGCCGAATTCGGCGAGGCCCGCGCTTGCCACATCGATGCTGTGCAGCGCGGCGAGCGCGTCGATCATCGCTTCATAATGGGCAGTCCGGGCGGGCGGGGTCGAACCGGGCATCGATCCGTCCCAGATCGTCCGCCCTTCGACCATCGCCATGATATAGAACATCGATCCGACCACGCTGTCATCGGTGCACAGGCCATAGGGCCGGGCGACGGGAAAGCCGGTGGGGTGCAGCCCGGCAATCACGCGATATTCGCGGTCGACGGCGTGCGCGCTGGGCAACAACGCGCCGAACGGTTTGCGGCGCAGGACATAGCTGCCCGAGGCGGCATCGATGCGATAGGTCGGGTTGGACTGGCCGCCGGCGAATTTGGCGATGGTGATTGGCCCGGCGAATCCCTGGACATTGGCGGCCATCCAGTCGGTGAGGCGATCTGCGTCGAGGATGTCTGCGCCGGTCGGCGCGACCGTGCCTGAAAAGGCCTTGTCGGCGTCGATCGCGGGCGTGGTCATCGATCGAACACGATCACCGATCGTGCAGCGTTGCCCCGGCGCATCGTGTCGAAGCCATTGTTGATCGCCGACAACGGGATGCGTTCGGCGACGATGCTGTCGAGATCGAGCAGGCCGCGCAGGTAGAAATCGACGAGGCGGGGGATGTCGACCGGAAAGCGGTTGCCGCCCATGATCGCGCCTTGCAGCTTTTTGCCGGACAACAGGTCCATCGCGCTGAGGGCGACTTTTTCGGAGAGCGGCATCATCCCCAAGATCGTCGCGGTGCCGCCGCGGCGCAGCGATGCCACGGCCAGCGCCGCCGATGCCGGGCGACCGACCGCTTCGATGGCATGGTCGACACCGCCTCTGGTCATCTCGACGATCTGTGCTGCTGCGCCATCGGCTGCCGCGTCGATGACGTCGGTGGCGCCGAGTTTGATCGCAAGGTCGCGTTTTTCCTTGATCGGGTCGGCAGCGATGATGCGGCCTGCACCTGCAATCTTGGCAGCGTTGATCGTGGCTAGGCCCACACCGCCGCAGCCGATAACCGCTACAGTTTCGCCGGGAGTCACCTTGCACACATTGAAGATCGTGCCTGCGCCGGTCGTCACCGCACAACCGATGACCGAAGCCTGCGCCAGCGGCATCTCGGGA
>JANNMK010000025.1:0-13155 GCA_031397785.1 Sphingomonas sp.
GGAGAAAATATTGGTCATCATGTTGCGATGGGTGCCCAGCGCGCCCTTTGGATGACCGGTGGTGCCCGATGTGTAGAAAATGGTTACATCGTCATCGGCAGCGATGGCAACGGCAGGCAGCGGCACATCGGGCAGACCCGCCCAGCTGTTTGGCGAACCGATGATCGCGCCGAGGGAATCGCCCTGCCCACCCGGCCCGCGCGTGACGATGACGCTTTCGATCGCGGTGAGGCCAGCAAGGTGGGGCGCGATACGCTCATAACGTTCACCATCGCAAACCAGCAGTTTCGCCCCGGAATCGGCGAGCGCATAGTCCAGTTCGCCGCCTGTCCACCATGCATTCAACGGGACGGCAATGGCACCGCAAGCAGCGGCCGCGAAAAAGGCGACCGGCCATTCGGGCAGATTGCGCATGGCGATGGCGACCCGGTCGCCCTTGCCGATGCCGCGTGCCACATATTCGGCAGAAAGGGTGGCAACCGCACGATGAAAGGCGTCGAAACTGACGCGCTCGTCTTCATAAACGCAAAAAATGCGCTGGCCATAGCCGCGCGCCAGGGCAAGCAGCGCTGCTAGCGTTGACGGCGCATTCTTCCAGGTGCGGGTGGAGACGCCGCCGATCGTGACACTTTCCATCTCGAACCGCGCACCCGGCGCGCACAATTCGCTCTGGATGTCCGCCAATGTCCGCGCTGGCCAGATTTTGGCCACGGCCGCGCCGACCGCTGCATCGCGATCTGCCATTCCACTCTCCATGCTTGCCGATCCTGTTGCCGGATCGTGACTCCACTTTGGGCAGCTAACGCGAAATCCGGCAAGGATGCGAGAAAATTCTTAAGTCGAGTATGGCGCAGCGCGGCGGGCACGGTTATGCCGCGCTGCACCACGATGCTATCGGATAAACAACGATGACCGACGATCAGCCAGCCGAGACGATCGAAGGCCGGGTCGAACAATTGCTTCGACTGCTCGACGTCCGGGCAACCGGCGAGCTGGCTTTTGTCGGCTCTCGTCAGCCCGGCGGGGTCGGGCGCGTGTTTGGCGGTCAGGTGATTGCCCAGGGGCTCATGGCGGCGACACGCACGGTAAACCCGGACCGGCTGCTCCATTCGCTGCACTGCTATTTCATGCGCGCGGGCGATGAGGGGATCGAGATAGACTATGTCGTCCGCCCCGACTTCGATGGCGGCAGTTTTTCGACACGGCGGGTCATCGCCAGCCAGGGAGGCAGCCCCATATTGACGATGACCGCATCGTTTCACAAATTGCAGCCGGGGTTCGAACATCAAAGCGACATGCCGCAGGTTCCCGGGCCCGATGCGCTGCCCAGCGAGGCCGAGAGGATTGCCCGCGAAACCGACCCGAAGGTCGCGGCGTTTGCCGGGCGGTTTCAGAAGATGCGGCCGATCGAAATCCGCCCGGTCGAGGCACGGTCGTTCGTCAACCCGGTGCCGGTGGAGGGCAAGGCGCATACCTGGCTGCGCCTCGGCGCAAAACTGTCCGACCTTCCGCTCGCGCAGGCGCTGGCGGTAAACGGCGACGATCTGGCGTTGCATCGTGCCATTCTCGCCTATGCGTCCGACATGATGCTACTCAGCACCTGCGCGCTGCCGCACGGCGTCAACTGGATGACCCCCGGACTGACCACCGCCAGCCTCGATCATACAGTCTGGCTGCACGACGATTTCCGCATCGACGACTGGCTGCTCTATGCAACCGACAGCCCGTGGGCGGGCCGGTCGCGCGGCTTCAATCGCGGCAGTTTCTACACGCAGGACGGGCGGTTAGTAGCCAGCGTCGCGCAGGAAGGGCTGATCCGGTATCGCCAGCCGCACCCGTAACGGTTTGCATTGGCTGGCGCATGTGTCAAAAGCAGTAATGGAGGCGTAATAATTCGCCACGCGGGTCGCTATGCATTTGCTGTTCCGGGGGGAATCCATGCCTTATCGTCACGCCCATTGGTGTATCGCCGCGCTATTCATCGGCACATTGATCGCCTTTTGGCCGGGCTATATTGCCGAAATCGGCAAAGCACCTCTCGCGCTCCACATTCATGGGCTGACCGCATCATCATGGATGCTGCTGCTCGCAGCGCGAAGCTGGACTATTCATCACGGGGGGCGGACAGTGCACCGACAGCTTGGACTGGCGACCTTTGTCGTCGCACCGCTATTTGCGCTGGGCAATCTCGGGGTAATCCAGTCGATGGCGATCGAAACCGCCGCCGGCGATCCTTTTTATGCGCTCTGGGGCGTCCCGCTCAGCGGATATGACGGCGCTGCGGCGCTTGGCTTCATCGTCCTCGTCGGGTTGGGAATGCGCCACCGCCGATCGGTGCATTTGCACGCTGCTTATATGCTGGGCACTATTCTGATGCTGGTCGGGCCGGTTTCCAGTCGCCTGATCAATGCCTTCATACCCGGCTTCATCGTCGACGGGCCGCAGCATTTCGATTTATTCGCGCGTGGCATCCACGCCGGCACCCTGATTTCGCTGGCGATCGTTGTCGGCCTGTATCTGACCAACCGGCGCGCCGCCAGGCCATTAGCCGTCACGGCCGCCTTCATCGCCGGTCAATCGATCCTGTTCGAAACATTGCCGCGCATGGCAGGCGCGGATGCCGCCTTTGCAACATTTGGCGCAATGCCGCATATTGTGGTTGGGGTATCTGGTGCGGCGGTTTGCGTGGCGGTGCTTTGGCTTGGCTGGACAGCTGGCAGCGGCCTCAACCGCAGCATCGCGCCTGCCTAGCCCGCCACCACGGTGCCGCCATCGACGACGATTGTCTGGCCGTTGACATAGGCACCGGCGCGGCTGGCGAGGAAGACGGCGGCTCCGGCGAGGTCCTCCGCCACGCCCATGCGGCGCATCGGGTGCGACGTGTTGAACCGCTGTTCCGCCGCTTCATTCTCCCACAGCGCGCGCGCCATGTCGGTGCGGATCAGGCCGGGTGCAATGCAGTTGGTGCGGATGTTGTGGCGGCCATATTCGACCGCATAATTGCGCGCGATCTGCATGTCGGCGGCCTTTGACACACAATAGGCGCCGATGGTTTCGGAGCCTTTGAGCCCACCGATCGAGCTGACGATGATAATCGCGCCGTCATTGGCGGCGATCATGTCGGGCAGGCAATATTGCGCCAGCCAGTGGTTGGAGAGGATGTTGTTGTCGAGGATCTTGCGAAACTGTTCGTCGGTTATGCCGCCAGCCGGGCCATAATAGGGGTTGGACGCGGCATTGGCGACGCAGACGGATATCGGACCGAAGGCGGCGCGGGTTTTCTCCACAAGCTCCTCCAGTGCCGTTTTGGACGAGATGCTGGCGGGGATGGCCACCGCCCGACCGCCATCGCGCGCGTTGATCTGGCCTGCGACTTCCTCGCACGCTTCGGCGCGGCGTGACGAGATGGCGACATTGGCACCATGGCGGGCGAAATGCTCGGCAATGGCTTTGCCAATGCCTTTGGTCGATCCGGTGACGATAGCGGTTTTGCCGCTGAGGTCGAACAGATCCGTCATTGCCGGTTGGCTCACGGGATCGGCCATCACAGGCTCGGATTAAGCAGGAATTTGCTGCCCGTCGCCTTGGCCTGATACGCCTTTGCCGTTTCAGGGTCGAGCATGTCGGTGAGGCTGATTTCGCCGGTGTAGCTGCTGGCAAAGATGGTCGCGCGGTCGGCGATCACCCGGGCGCGCATCGCGGCAACTTCTTCGCCGCCGACCTTCATCAAATAAGGGGTCAAAAGGAACCCGCCAATGCCCCAGATCAGGCCGAAACTGCGATTGAATTCGGTCGGACCCATATCGAGCCCGCCGTAGATATAAACCTGTTTATGGACGCTCGATCCATAGACCGAAAAGGCCGCGCCGCCGCGCATTGCAGCCGCTTCCATCGCGGTCAGTATCTGCCCGGCGAGTTTGCCGCCGCCGATCGCATCGAAGGCGAGGGTCGCGCCGGTAGCGACCAGCGCATCGACCAGCCGGTCAAAGAAATCGGCCGCCGAACTGTCGACGACATGCTCTGCGCCGAGTGCCTTGAGCAGTTCGACCTGCGCCGGGGAGCGCACGATATTGACCAGGCCGACGCCTTCCGCTGCGCATAATCGCACCAGCATCTGCCCCAGATTGGAGGCAGCAGCAGTGTGGACCAGAGCGCTATATCCTTCGCGGCGCATGGTGCCGACCATCGCCAGTGCAGTCAGCGGATTGACCGTCAGCGAAGCGCCCTCACGCGCTGTCGACCCTTCGGGAAGGACCATCGCATCGCCGACCCTGACCACGCGATAGCGGCGGTACATCGCGCCGCCAAATGTCGCGACGACCCGCCCGACAAGCGCCTGTGCCGCGTCCGATGCGCCAGCTGCAACCACGGTGCCAGCGCCTTCGTTACCGACCGGCATCGATTGGCCGACTCGCGCAGCGACGGCGCGTTGCAGCCGCGCCGGGATGCCGACGACCAGCGCATGGTCTCCGTCGCGCCGGGCAGTGGCAATATCGGCGGGACCGAACAGCAGGCCGAGGTCAGACGGGTTGATCGGCGTCGCCTCGATACGGACCAGCAGCTCGTCATCGCCGAGGGGCGCGAGCGATTGTGGCTCAAGGCTGACACGGATCATACCGTCGGCGGTCGCGGTGGAAAACAGCGCAAGGCCGTCTGTCGGCAGGGTGGTCATCGCAAGCTCTCCCAAAATGGCGGACGCAGCTTTTATGTCCTGCCTCGGTGGCCTGTTACCAACTGCGACGGGTGACGGCAAAGCGCTTTTTGAAAAGCGGTATGGTGCATGCCTTCAAGCATGAGAAGGCATGGCCTCGCCTCCCCATCAGTCCGGCGCCGGCCAGGTGAGCGGGGAACCGGTGCATGGTCATGGCGAAACACCGTCTGCTGCGCGGAGCCGCGCGGGCCTTCGGCGCTGCGGTCGCGGTCATCAGCCCGGCTGTGGCGGTTCCGACGATAGCGCGTTAAGACCTGTGCCAGATCATAGTGACACGGCTGGGCCGACGATGACCAGCGGCCGGGTCCGTCGCTTTGCGTGCCGCCACCCGCGTCGTTGCCGCATCTTCGCCGCCGGGCGGCTGTCGGTGCGGGGATATGGCCTGTTCGATCATCGGTTGGACATTGGCGTATCTGTTTGTCCTGACGCCCGACCGCCGCAAAGCCTTTGCAGCGCCATGAACTTTTGTTGCGTGAGGACAAGCGGAGGCGTTAGGGCATCCCCATGCAGCGCGCGCAAATAATCCTGACTTTTACCTGCGACGACCGGGTCGGCATCGTCGCCGCTGTGACGGGCGCGCTGGCGGCATGTGATGGCTTCATTACCGACAGCCAGCAATATGCCGATCTCGATTCGAGCCGGTTTTTCATGCGGGTGGTATTCCAGAGCGGTGGGGAGCGGTTTCCGGGCACCGCCGCCGCCCTGCATGAACTGTTCACGCCGATCGCGCAGCGCTTTGCCTTTCACTGGAGCCTGACCAGCAGCGCCAATAAACCGCGGGTGCTGATTGCCGTGTCCAGCACCTCGCACTGCCTCAACGATCTGCTCCATCGCTGGTCGATCGGCAGCCTGCCGATTTCGATAGCCGGGGTTGTCTCCAACCATGAAACACTGCGCGGCATGACCGAATGGCATGGCCTGCCCTACCATTATCTGCCAGTCGATACCGCAGACCCGATGACGCAAGAGGCCGCTTTGCTGGCGCTGTTCGAAGAAAGCCGCGCCGATCTTCTGGTGCTGGCCCGCTATATGCAGATACTGTCGCCCGCGACCGTCGCGGCGCTGGCCGGTCGGTGCATCAATATCCATCACAGTTTCCTGCCGAGTTTCAAGGGCGCAAAACCCTATCACCAGGCGCATGCGCGCGGGGTCAAGCTGATCGGCGCAACCGCCCATTTCGTCACCACCGCCCTCGACGAAGGGCCGATTATCGAGCAGGCGGCAGAGCGGGTCGACCATCGTGCAAGTGTCGAGCAGATGATCGCCACCGGCCGCGATATCGAGGCGCAGGTGCTGGCCCGCGCGGTCGGCTGGATCGCCGAAGGCCGGGTGCTGTTGAACGGTGCGCGCACCGTCGTGTTTCGCTAAGGACAGACTATGACCAATCAGTTTGCACTCACCGAAGACCAGCTTGCCATTCAGGAGATGGCGCGCAAATTCACCGCCGATGCGATCACCCCGCACGCAGCGGAGTGGGACGAGCAGCAGATTTTCCCGCGTGATACCATCAAGGCGGCGGCGGAACTTGGCTTTGCCTCCATCTATGTTTCCGAGGAGAGCGGCGGCATCGGCCTCGGGCGGCTCGAGGCTGCGCTGATCATGGAGGCGATGGCTTATGGCTGCCCGGCCACCAGCGCGTTCATTTCGATCCACAATATGGCGGCATGGATGATCGACTGCTTTGGCGGTGTCGAGGTCAAGGCGCGCTTTCTGCCCGATCTGGTCGGTATGGAAAAGATGGCAGGCTATTGCCTGACCGAGCCCGGTAGCGGCTCTGACGCAGCGGCATTGAAAACCACTGCACGGCTGGAAGGCGACGATTATGTCGTCAACGGCACCAAGCAATTCATCTCGGGCGCGGGCGTCAGCGACGTCTATGTTACCATGGTCCGTACCGGTGGCTCCGGAGCAAAGGGGGTCAGCTGTCTGGTTATCGAAAAAACCATGCCCGGGGTCAGTTTCGGCGCAAAGGAGCGCAAGCTGGGCTGGAACGCATCGCCCACCGCGCAAGTGATCTTCGACAATGTGAAGGTGCCGGTCGCCAACCGGGTAGGCGCGGAAGGCGATGGTTTCCGCTTTGCCATGGCCGGGCTCGATGGCGGGCGGCTCAATATCGGCGCATGCAGCCTGGGCGGCGCGCAACGCTGCCTCGACGAAGCGATCGTCTATACCAAGGACCGGCAGCAGTTCGGCCAGCCGATCGCCGAATTCCAGAATACGCAATTCATGCTTGCCGACATGGCCACCGACCTGGAGGCGGCCCGCGCCCTCCTGTACATGGCGGCGGCCAAGGTGACGGCGGGCGCGCCCGACAAGTCGCGGTTTTCGGCAATGGCAAAACGGCTGTCCACCGACAGCGGCAGCAAGATCGTCAACGACGCGCTGCAACTGTTCGGCGGCTATGGCTATCTCAAAGACTATCCGATCGAACGCTTCTGGCGCGATTTGCGGGTGCATTCGATCCTGGAAGGCACCAATCAGGTGATGCGGATGATCGTCGGGCGGGATTTGCTGCGGCAGTGAGCGTCATAGCGCTGTTCATGGTATCAGTGGTGGTGCCCGATATGGACCAAGCCATCGCGCATTATACCGGCGACTGGGGTTTCGCCCTTGCCAAGGACAGCCGTCATATCGCCGGGCATCGCTGGGTCGAACTGTCCCCTGCAAGCGGCGCGAGACTAAGGCTGGTTGAAGCACGCAACGAAGCCGAACGCGCCGTGATTGGCCGCCAAGCCGGTGGAAGGGTCGCTTTCTTCATCGACGTAGCTGATTTCGACACATCAGTGGCCCGCTGGTCGACGAGCGGTATCGAGATTGTCGAACCGCCGCGAACCGAAGCCTATGGCAGAATTGTAGTGCTGAGGGACAAATACGGAAACCGTTGGGATGCATTTGATGCTAGTTCGAGGCCCATCGAATGACCACTGAGATACTGACCGTTCCCGCCCCCGCCGCCCGCATTCGGCTGAACCGGCCGTCTGCAATCCATGCGCTCAACCGGCCGATGTGCGAGGCGATGATCGCGGCCTTGGTCGACTGGCGCAGCGATGACGCGGTGCAGGCGGTGCTGATCGATCATGCCGCCTCGCCGGATGGCGATCCCAAAAAATCCCGGGGCTTCTGCGCCGGGGGTGACATCCGCATGCTCGCCGATAGCGGCGCAAAGGACGGGGTCGAGGCACAGGCCTTCTTCCACACCGAATATCGCCTCAACCACCTCTTGTTCACCTATCCCAAGCCGACTGTCGCCTTCATGGACGGCATCACCATGGGTGGCGGGGTAGGGCTCGCCCTGCCGTGTGACTATCGTGTTGCGACTGAAAATACCCGTTTTGCCATGCCGGAAACCGGGATCGGCCTGTTCCCCGATGTCGGCGGCGGCTGGTATCTGTCACGGCTGCCGGGCCGGACGGGCGTGTTCCTCGCTTTGACCGGCGCGCGGATAGACGGCGCGGAATGTCTCGCTCTCGGCCTTGCCACCCACTATCTGCCTGCCATCGCACTCGACGAAGCCAAGGCGCGGATTGCCGCCGAGCCTGGCGCGATTGCCGACATACTCGCGGCACTTTCGGTCGCACCGCCCTCGGCGAGGATAGAGGCCAATCGCGCCGACATCGACCGATTGTTTGCCTCCGACGGGCTGGAGAATATCTTTGCCGCACTGACCACTGATGGCGGCGAATGGGCGGCGAAGGCGCTGGCAACGCTCTCGACCAAATCGCCGCAGACTTGCAAGGTCGCTCTGCGCCAGTTGGCCGAGGGCAGGATGATGGCGAGCTTTGCCGACGAGATGCGACAGGAATATGCCATCGGCAGCCGGGTCGTCATGATGCACGATTTCCTCGAAGGGGTGCGCGCGGTGATTATCGACAAGGACAATGCACCCCGCTGGCACCCGCCGCACCCGGAACAGGTCAATGACGAACTTGTCGATCACATCTTTGCGCCTTTGCCGAAAGATCAGGAATGGACGCCCCTATGACTTATGAAACCATCCTCGTTGAACAGCGCGGCGCTGTCACGCTGGTCACGCTCAACCGTCCGCAAGCGCTCAACGCCCTCAATTCGCAAATACTCGCCGATCTCATCGCCGCCTTTGCCGACTACAATGCGAACGCCAGCCAGCGCTGCCTGGTCCTGACCGGATCTGAGAAGGCGTTTGCAGCCGGGGCAGACATCAAGGAAATGTCCGATCAGGGCTTTGCCGCAATGTATGGCGGCAATTTCTTTGCCGGTTACGATCGTATTACCGCGACCCGCAAGCCATGGATTGCGGCGGTGGCTGGCTATGCGCTGGGCGGGGGCTGCGAACTTGCAATGATGGCCGATTTCATCATTGCCGCCGACAGCGCGAAATTCGGCCAGCCCGAGATCAAACTGGCGGTGACGCCCGGCATGGGCGGATCGCAGCGCCTGACACGGGCGGTCGGCAAGGCCAAAGCGATGGACATGTGCCTGACGGCAAGGATGATGGATGCAAGCGAGGCCGAAAGATCAGGACTTGTCGCGCGCGTCGTCCCTGCCGCCGATCTGATCGCCGAAGCGATCAAGGCCGCCGATGCGATCGCGGGCATGGCCCCGCTGGCGGCGCTTGCCGCCAAGGAAATGGTCGATACCGCGTTCGAGACGAGCCTGCAGCAAGGCGTGCTGTTCGAACGCCGCCTGTTCCACGGATTGTTCGGCACGGCGGATCAGAAAGAGGGCATGGCGGCCTTTGTCGAGAAGCGCCCGGGAAACTGGACAGGGAGATAGTTGCACCTGCGATATTCTCTGCTAGCCTTTGCCCTCGGGTGCAGCAGCGCCGCGCAAGATTGGCGCGCTGACCACGTCGGGAGAGAAAGATGCAGCAGTTGCAGGGGATGGATGCATCCTTCGTTGCGATGGAACAACGCAACATGCCGATGCACATCGGTTCGATTCTGATTTACGATCCATCGACCGCACCGGGCGGGTTCGTGCGGTTCAAGGACATCCTCGCATTCTACGAAACCCGTATGAAGCTCTCCAAGACGATGCGGCAACGGCTGGTCAAGGTTCCGCTGGGCATCGATTATCCCTACTGGATCGAAGACCCGGATTTCGACCTTGAATATCATGTCCGCCATGTTGCCCTGCCCAAGCCCGGCGACTGGCGGCAGCTTTGCATTCAGGCGGCGCGCATATTCGCCCGCCCGCTCGACCTCACGCGCCCGCCGTGGGAATTCACGGTGATCGAAGGGCTAGACAATATCCCCGGCGTCCCAAAGGGCAGTTTTGCGATGGTGACCAAGGTTCATCATGCCGCGATCGACGGGATGTCGGGCATCGACCTGATGGAGGCACTGCACACCCAGACGCCCGATGAAGCGCCGCCACCCGGCGCAGACATGTGGCGCCCGGAAGCCCCGCCCAGCCCGATTGGCCTGTTCCTCAAGGGCTATGCCAGCGCATGGCTGAACCCGGTTCGCCAGATTGATGTCGCGCGCAAGGCGATGCCGGGGCTGTTCCGTGCTGTCAAAGGTATCGCCAACCGCGATTTCAGCCTCGACCCGGCGATAAAAACGCCGCGCACCCGGTTCAATGGCAAATTGTCCCCCAACCGTGTGGTCGAGGGGCGAGCGTTCGCATTGAGCGACATCAAGGCGTTGCGGGCCCTGTCGCCGGGCGCAAAGGTCAATGATGTGTTCCTGACCATCATCGGCGGGGCGTTGCGGCAATATCTTGAGTCAAAAGACGACATGCCCGCCACCAGCATGACCGCGATGGCCCCCATATCGGTACGGTCGGATGGCGAAAAAGGCAGCATGGGGAATCAGGTGGCTGCAATGCTGGTTCCACTGGGCACGCACATCGCCGATCCCGGCGAACGGTTGCGCTATGTGCATTCCCAGACCGGCAAATCAAAGGCGATGACCGAAGCACTGGGGGCCCGCCAGATGACCGAAATCAGCAAGGTCAGCCCAGCGCTCTTCATGGCACTCGGCGCGCGGCTTTATACCAGTCTGGGCATTGCCGACGTCATGAAACCGATGATGAACACCGTAGTCACCAATGTCCCCGGACCGCCGGTGCCGATCTATTCGGCCGGCGCAAAGCTGCTGCACATGCAGGGCCTGTTGTGCCTGACCGATGGCATGGCGCTGGGCCATGTCGTGCAAAGCTATTGCGCGCAGGCGACAGTGGGCTTCACCGCCGACCGCAAGGTGATGCCCGATCCTGAATATTATGCGCACTGCATTCAGGACAGTTTCGATGCATTGATGGCCGCGCTGGCCAGCCACGATGCCCAACCAGCGGCGCCAACACCCAAGGCTGCGGAGCCCAAAGCTGCCAAACCCAAACCTGCAAAAGCGCCGCGCGCCAAAGCCAGACTGGAACAGGCCTGACCGCCCCGGCGTTGCCACCTGGCAAATGCCCGAAATGAACGGAAATAATCGAATGCCATCCACAGCCATTGCCCCACCCAGCCGCCTCCTGATGCTCGCCGAAGCCCGCGCGGTTTTCGAGCTGGCGTCATTTTACGCCTTGCGCGGCCTGCTCGGCCAATTGCCGAAAGGCGATGGGCACCCTGTACTGGTGCTGCCGGGTTTCATGGCTGGCGACACATCGACCCGCCCGATGCGCGGCCTGCTCGACGATCTGGGTTATGCGACTCATGGCTGGGGCCTCGGTCGCAACGTCCGTATCGATGCGACACGCGAAAGCGAAATGAACGATGTCCTGTCACGCATCGCCGATGATAGCGGGCGCAAGGTATCGATCGTCGGCTGGAGCCTGGGCGGCGTATTCGCGCGCGAAATCGCCAAGGTGCACCCCGACAAGGTGCGGCTGGTCATCTCGCTCGGCAGCCCGATCACCAACGACCGCAGCGCAACCAACGCCAGCCGATTGTTCGAATATCTCAACGGCAAGGAACCCGAACCGGTGCGCGCAGGCCGCTATCGCGACCTCGAAACCGCGCCGCCGGTGCCGACCACGTCGATCCTGACCAAGACCGACGGCATCGTCGCATGGCGCGGTTCGGTCCAGAAACCGGGGCCACAGACCGAAAATATCGAAGTGCTTGCCAGCCATTGCGGGCTGGGCGTCAATCCCGCCGTGATGGTCGCCATCGCCGACCGGCTGGCACAGCCCGAAGGCGACTGGCACCCGTTCGAGCGCAGCGGCCTGCGCCGCCTGATGTTCGGCGGTCAAAGGCTGCACTGATCAGGATTACAAAATATAAAGCGGCAGCGCTTCATCGGCGGTTCATTCTACAAATGGAACAAAGCGTAATTGAAACGATGCCGGGGAGAGCGATAATGCGTTTGGTCATGACCGTGTTTGCCGGAGTGCTGGCGGTAGGCCTGGCCGGATGCGTTGCCACCAGTGCAACGCGCTTCGACCAGCGCGAAACGGTCTTGGCGACTACAGCAGATTCGATAGCCGTCTATCGTTCGCCTGCCGACGTTACCGGGCCGTATCGCGAGATCGGGTTGATCGAAGCCAACGGCGATGTCGTCAGCGCATCTACTGCGACATTTTATGCTGCAATGCGGCGCCGTGCCGGTCTGTTGGGCGCCACCGGCATCATTCTCGAACCCGGTTTGGAAATCGGACAGACCGAAAGGATCGTTGCCAGCTTGCTAGACATTCAGGCCGAGCGTTACGTCCATGCCGTCGCCATCATCGAAGAGGATCGCCCGCCGATCCTGGCGCCGTTATCCCCGGCCCGACCCGCCCGGCAAAATCGCTAGGCCGCGACCCGCCGCCGCTCCTGCAATTCCTGATTGAGCATTTCGGCCAGCAGAAACGCCAATTCGATGCTCTGTGCGGCGTTGAGGCGCGGGTCGCAGTGGGTGTGGTAGCGGTCAGCGAGGTCCATCTGCGTCACATCGATGGCACCGCCGGTGCATTCGGTCACATTCTGCCCGGTCATCTCGATATGGATGCCGCCAGCATATGTTCCCGCGGCGCGGTGGACCGCGAAAAAGCCCTTCACTTCGGCCAATATCCGTTCGAAAGGGCGGGTCTTGTAGCCATTGTCGGTTTTTATGACATTGCCGTGCATCGGATCGCAGCTCCACAGCACCGGATGCCCTTCGCGCGCCACCGCCGCGACCAGCCGGGGCAGGCCGCTTTCGATCTTGTCGTAGCCGAACCGGCTGATCAGCGTCATCCGTCCCGCCTCGCGCGCCGGATTGAGCGTATCGAGCAGCCGCAGCAATGCGTTGGGCTCCATGCTGGGGCCAACCTTCATGCCGATGGGGTTGCCGACACCGCGCAGATATTCGACATGCGCCGACCCTTCGAAACGGGTGCGATCGCCGATCCTCAACATATGCGCCGATGTATCGTACCAGTCGCCGGTCAGGCTGTCCTGCCGGGTCATCGCCTGCTCATATTGCAGCAGCAGCGCTTCATGGCTGGTGTAGAAACTCGCGGTCTTGAGCTGCGGCACGCTGGCGGCGTCGATGCCGCAAGCC
>JANNMK010000066.1:0-2436 GCA_031397785.1 Sphingomonas sp.
CGCGAAAACGAGCTTGTCGGCGTGTACCCTGAACTTGATAGCCTCGTCCGTGACATGAACGTACGGATTGATGGGGGATTTTTTGAGGTGGATTGGGACACCGCTATGCCGCCGATGCGTGCTGTATCTGGCATCTTGAGCGGCTGCACGCTGCTTCCCGTCGGCACTACACGCATGTTTGGTCCCGACATAGTCGTTAGGTCGGGCCGTCATCCTTCATGGCGTATAGAGCACTGGCCAGTCAGCGACAGGCAAGCAATGACCCGGACGCCGGACGGTTTGCGCCGGACCAACCTGACTGAGACCGCTGGGCTTGCAAGCCGTTACGGTTCAGGCACCAACACCACTGCCATCGTCATTGTCAGTGAGGGGCGCATAGTCGCCGAAGACTATGCCGCAGGCTTCGGCATGAACACCCCCCAGCGTACCTGGTCGGTCGCAAAGAGCATCGCAGCCACTATCTTGGAGCGGCCATCCATCGCGGCGAAGCAGACGTGAATGCCCCCGCCGCCATCGCCAACTGGCAGCGCGATGGAGACCCACGCCAAGCTATCACGCTCGACAATCTACTTCGCATGTCGTCGGGCCTTACCAGCAATACGGCGGGCAACCGCACTGACGCTATATATTTTGGCGGCACTGCCGTCGATGAACAGGCCCCCGGCTGGCCGCTCATCGCACCGCCCGGCACGACCTTTCGCTACGCCAATAACGACACGCTGCTGGCAACGCTGGCGATCGCACCCACCTTCGCTCGCCATCCCCCACGCGATTTCTTTGCCAGCATCGGCATGCGCTCGACCGTTGCCGAAACCGACTGGCGCGGCAATTACATCCTCTCGAGCCAGGTGTGGGCCACTGCGCGCGACCTTGCCCGCTTCGGCATGCTCTATCTCGACAACGGCGTCTGGAACGGCACCCGCATTCTGCCCGAAAACTGGCGCGCCTACGTCGCCACCCCCAGCGGCCCGCAGCCGCCGGGCGATTTCGGCTATGGCGCAGGCTTCTGGCTGATGAACCGCAGCGAGGGGGTGCCGGCAGACACCTTCGCCGCTTTCGGCAATCGCGGCCAATATGTCGTCATCGTCCCCAGCCGCACCATCGTCATCGTCCGCCGTGGCGAGGACCCGCATGGGACCCGCTTTGATATCGCCGCCTTCACCCGCGACGTGCTGGCGGCGCTCGATCGAACTGTGCAGAGACGCCCGCAACCCTGAACGGGTCATCGCCGCCTCGAACGCCGCGGTTGCGAGCGTAGCGAAGCGATCCAGAGCCGTGCCCGCCGTGGATTGCTTCGCGCAGTCTGTCCTGAGCGCCAGCATGGCGGTCGAACGGCTCGCAATGACGATAAGCACATACGCGCTTGACATCGCATCTCTGCAAGCAGATATTTCTGTCATGACAGAAACAGAAGAATTACCCGAAGCACGGCTTACGTCGCTGCCACCGGCGGTCTCCGAATTCGTCCTGCAATGGGGCGAACTCGGCAAACAATGGGGGGTCAGCCGCTCGGTCGCGCAAATCCACGCGCTGCTCTATCTCGCCGATGCGCCGATGACGGCAGACGCCATTGCCGATCAGCTGGCGATGGCGCGCTCCAATGTTTCGACATCTTTACGCGAACTGCTCGACTGGAAACTCATCCGCCGCGTGCCGATGCTCGGCGACCGCCGCGAACATTTCGCGGCGGAACAGGATATCTGGGCCATGGTCACCTGCATCGCCGCCGGGCGCAAGGCGCGGGAGATCGATCCGGCGGAGGCCGCGCTCAAACAGTGCAGCGCGCTGGCCGCGAACGATGCGGTGATCAGTGGCGCCGCGCGTGACCGGCTCGATGCGATGCTCGATTTCGTGTCGACCATGTCGCGCTGGCATGATCAGATGATCGCCGTGCCGAAACCGGCGCTCATGGCGCTCATTCGCATGGGGTCCGGCGTTACCCGCCTGCTCGGCCTGGCGGGGAAGAAAAAGGAGTAAGCCGATGCGCGCTGCCGTCGCTCTCGCTGCCACTGCGCGCCAGCCGCGCACTGCGCTGCCGCTGCCCGACGATATCCCTGGCCCGCGCGACATCCGCTTCCGTGTCCTCGTCGGCAGCGCCGGGTGGAGCCGTCTCCCCGCCGCCGTGCAGGCGCGCTTTTCCAAACGGTTGTGCGGTCATGCCGTGGCGCTTTATCGCGGCACTGTCGTCGAAACCCGGCTTTCGCCGCTTGGCTGGCTGCTCGCCCAGGCGCTCCGCCCGTTCGGAGCCCCGCTCCCGCTGCATGCCCAATCGGCTGTCGCCGCCGTCGTCTGCGTCTCCGAAGACGCCAGCACCGGCGGCCAATGCTGGTCGCGGCTATACGCCAGCCACAGCGGTTTCCCGCAAGTGATCCACAGTGCAAAGGCATTCGCCGGGCCAACCGGGCTTGAAGAACATATCGGCCTGGGCATCGGCAT
>JANNMK010000072.1:0-16236 GCA_031397785.1 Sphingomonas sp.
CATCGCCGCGCTCGGCCGGTGAGACGGGCATGCGGCAGGCGCGGCACAGGCTGTGGTCGCCCTCCACCAGCCCGTGGCCGACGCTGACCCGTTCGTCGAACACGAAGCATGCGCCATGCCAGAGGCTATCGCTGGCGGGCACCTGCTCGAGATAAGCAAGGATGCCGCCCTTAAGATGCGCGACGTCCCCGATCCCCTCCGCGCGCAGCAAGGCGGTCGATTTTTCGCAGCGGATACCGCCGGTGCAGAACATCGCGATGCGCTTGCCCGCGAGCTTGTGACGATTGGCAGCCAACCAGGCGGGAAATTCGCTGAAACTGGCGGTGCCGGGGTTGATCGCGCCTGCAAAGCTGCCGATCGCAACTTCAAAACTGTTGCGGGTATCGATGACGATGGTGCCGGGGTCGGCGATGGCCGCGTTCCAGTCGGCCGGTGCGATGTAGCGGCCGGTATCGCGCGCAGGGTCGATGCCGGGGACGCCCAGCGTGACGATTTCCTTTTTGAGGCGGACCTTCATCCGGCGGAACGGAGGCTGGCTGGCGGCCGAATATTTGACGTCGAGGGCGGCGCAACCGGGAAAAGTGCGGATGTACGCGACGACCGCAGCGATGCCGTCCGCGGTGCCCGCAATGGTGCCATTTATGCCTTCGCGCGCGAGCAGCAGCGTGCCGGTGATCCCGTGCGCGCGGCAGGCAGCAAGCAGCGGATCGCGTAACGCAGCGGGATCGTCGAGCGCGGCGAATTTATAGAAAGCAGCGATGATGTGCATGGTCCGGTGAAGTTTAGCGGGGTTGCGGCGGAAGTGAAGAGGTCGAGCTTTACAGCCAATAGTCAGCCGGGGGAATGAAATTGGTTCACGCCGAGACGCAGAGACGCGCAGGAGAAAGAGAAAAGAGAAAGAGAAGGCAAGGACGAATGGTTTGCGTCTAGCGACCAGGGCGCTGCGATTTTGGTGGGTAATCGGCCGAAGTGTCTGGGATACAAACCAGATTGAACCGCGGCAATCGGATCGAGGGCGGCATTGCCGGGAGATCGGTCCTGCTAGCGGAGTGGCGGCTGGGCGGCTGGGCGCGCAAACGCCCTCCTTGTTGTCCGCGTCTCCGCGTCTCCGCGCCTTTGCGGCTCCGCCTTGAGCGCTTACTTCTCTGCCTTCTTGTCCTGTCGGAAGCGGTGGAGCAGCGGTTCGGTGTAGCCCGACGGCTGGGTGACGCCTTCGAAGATGAGGGCGCGGGCGGCGCGGTGGGCTATGCCGCCAGGCGTCAGCCTTTGGTAAAGCGGGTCCCGGGCGTTCTGGCCGTCGACTTTTGCCGCCATGCGCGCGAGCGAGGCATCGACCTGATCGGCCGTGCAGACGCCGTGCAGCAGCCAGTTGGCGAGCGCCTGGCTGGCGATGCGCAGCGTGGCGCGATCCTCCATCAGGCCGATGTCGTTGATGTCAGGCACTTTGGAACAGCCGACACCCTGGTCGATCCAGCGCACGACATAGCCAAGGATGCCCTGGCAGGCATTGTCGAGTTCGCGCTGAACCTCATCCGCGCTCCAGTTGCGGCCGTGCGCGAGCGGGATGGCGAGCAGCCTGTCGAGCGATGGCACCGCTTCGCTCGCAAGTTCGCGCTGGCGGGCGAACACATTGACGGCATGATAATGCGTGGCGTGCAGCGTCGCGGCGGTGGGGCTGGGGACCCAGGCGGTGTTTGCGCCCGATCTGGGGTGGCCGATCTTCTGGTCGATCATCGCCGCCATCAGATCGGGCATCGCCCACATCCCCTTGCCGATCTGGGCCCGCCCGGAGAGGCCGCAGGCCAGGCCGATGCGGACGTTGCGGTCCTCGTAAGCCGCGATCCACTCGCTGGTCTTCATCTCGCCCTTGGGGATCATCGGCCCGGCGTGCATCGAGGTGTGAATTTCATCGCCGGTGCGATCGAGAAAGCCGGTTTTGATGAAGGCGATCCGGTGGCGGACGGCGTGGATGCAGGCCGCGAGATTGGCCGATGTGCGGCGCTCCTCGTCCATCACGCCGACCTTGATACTGTGGCGGGCAAGGCCGAGCATATCCTCTACCGCATCGAACAGCGCATTGGTGAACGCGGCTTCTGCCGGGCCGTGCATTTTCGGTTTGACGATGTAGATGCTGCCGGTGCGCGAGTTTTGCAGCGGGCCGGTGCGTTTGAGATCGTGCAACGCGATGGTCGACGTCATGACGGCGTCGAGCAGCCCTTCATGCGCCTCCGACCCGTCGGGCAGGTGCACCGCCGGGCTGGTCATCAGATGACCGACGTTGCGGACAAACAGGAGAGCGCGGCCCGGGAGCGTGAAGGCCGTGCCATCGGGCGCGGTGTAGGCGCGGTCCGGCGCGAGGCTGCGGGTGACGGTCTGGCCGGCTTTTTCGAAGCGTTCGGCGAGATCGCCCTTCATCAGGCCGAGCCAGTTGCGCCAGGCGGCGACCTTGTCCTCGGCATCGACGGCGGCGACCGAGTCTTCGAGATCGACGATCGTGGTGAGCGCGGATTCGAGGATGATATCGGCAATATGTGCGGGATCGGTGCGGCCAACCGGGTGGGTCGCATCGATGACAAGTTCGATATGCAGGCCGTTGTTTTCGAGCAGGATATTGGCGGCGCGATGGCCTGCCAGCCGGGCCGGATCGGCGAGTTGCGGCAGGCCGCCGGTCCAATCGGCCCAGCGGCCTGTGGCGAGCGGGACGGCGGCATCGAGAAACGCCTTTGCAGCGGCGACGACCTCCATGCCGCGCGCGTTGTCATAGCCGCCGGGTGCGGCTTTGCCGGGCAGCGCGTCGGTGCCGTAAAACGCATCGTAGAGGCTGCCCCAGCGCGCATTTGCCGCATTCAATGCGAAGCGGGCGTTGAGCGACGGGACGACCAGCTGCGGCCCGGCGGTGGTGGCGATTTCGGCATCGACATCGTGCGTAGTGATGGCGAAGGGCGCGGGTTCGGGCACAAGATAGCCGATGTCGGTGAGGAACGCGCGATAGGCGGCGGCGTCGAGCGGCTGGCCGGAGCGGGCCACGTGCCAATCGTCGATGGCAGATTGCAGCCGGTCGCGTTCCGCCAGCAATGCCCTGTTTTCAGGCTCGAAACGGACGAGAATTGCGGCAAGGCCGGTCCAGAAAGCGTCGGCGGCGAGGCCGGTGCCGGGCAGCACTTCGTCTTCGACAAAAGCGGTCAGCCGGGCGTCCACGGCGAGACCGGCGCGGGTTTGCATCATTGGCATGATAATCAGATCCTCCGTGCCGCAACCCGGACGGGCAGCGTTGCTGACGTGTCGGCACCCGGGGAGGAAGCGGCTGTGCCTATGCCAAGCGGGTGTCCGAGTGGCAAGACGGTTTGAGGGGTGGAGCAGTGGCGGCGGGGCGGCTAGAAGGGGATATGGCGAACCTGTCCCCCAGCGAAGCGCGCGCGATGGCGCATCCCGACCAGGCGGCGATGCTGGCCGAGGTCGAGACGTGGGCGGCGGTCAATACCGGATCGCGCAACATGGATGGGCTGGCGAGGATGGCGACCATGCTGGGCGATGCCTGTGCGGTGTTGCCGGGCGACGTGCGGCTGGTCGATCCGGCACCGGTCGAGGCGGTGCGGGCCGATGGGTCGATCGAGGGCATCGCGCACGGACGGCATCTGGTGGCGACTATCCGCCCCGAAGCGCCGATGCGGATGCTGTTCACCGGGCATATGGACACGGTGTTTCCCGTCGATCACGGGTTTCAGGCGTTGCGCTGGCTGGAGCCGGGCGTGCTCAACGGACCGGGCGTTGCCGATATGAAGGGCGGCATTTCGGTGATGCTGGCGGCGCTGAAGGCGGTCGAGGCGGCGGGGGTGACGGCCGAATTCGGCTATGATGTGCTGATCAACAGCGACGAGGAAGTGGGTTCACTATCGTCGTCGGCACTGATCGCCCGGCTGGCACAGGGCAAGGTTGCGGCGCTGACTTACGAGCCGTCTGCCCTGCCCGATGGCACGCTGGCCGGAGCGCGGCCGGGGAGCGGCAATTTTTCGATCACGGTGCGCGGCAAGTCGGCGCACGCGGGGCGCAACCCGCAGGACGGGCGCAATGCACTGGTCGCCGCCGCCGACCTGGCGGTGCGGCTGAAGGCAGCGGTGCGGCCGGGTTTGTCGATCAACCCGGCCAGAATCGATGGCGGCAGCGGCAATAATGTCGTGCCCGATCTGGCCATATTGCGGGTCAACCTGCGCCCGCGTGCTGCAGCGGACGAGGCGGCGGCGCAGATGCTGCTGCGCGATTTGATGTTCGAGATCATGACCGTGCACGATGTGACGGTGGAAATGCACGGCCATTTCGCGCGACCACCCAAGCCGGTCGATGCGGGCGCGGCGCGATTGTTCGCCATCGTCGAAGCGGCGGGGGCCGACCTGGGGCTGACCATCGGCCGCAAGGATTCGGGCGGGGTTTGTGATGGCAACAACATCGCCGCCTGCGGGGTGCCGGTGGTCGATACGATGGGGGTGCGTGGCGGGTCGATCCATTCCACCGAGGAATATATGTATGCCGACAGTCTGGCCGAACGGGCGCGGCTATCGGCGCTGTCGATCCTGCGAATAATCGAAAAGGGCGGCGTTTAAGCTGCTGATATGACAGTCATGGGGGAAATATGAGCTTCATCATTCGGCCGGCGAAGGCCGCCGATCTGCAATCGATGTACGAGATGGCCAAGCTGACCGGCGGCGGCTTTACCAATCTGCCGCCCGACAGGGGTGCGCTGGCTGCCAAGCTGGAGCGCGCCGAGGCAGCATTTGCCGACCCTGACAGCGCCGAGGAGGACCGGTTGTTCGTGCTGATGCTCGAAAACCGGGCGACGGGCGAGATCCGGGGCACGTGCCAGATTTTCACCCGGGTCGGGGTGCGCTGGCCATTTTATTCCTATCGCATGGGGACGATGTCGAAACGCAGCGAGGAGCTGAACCGCACATTCCGCGCCGAGACGCTGAGCCTGGTTTCCGACCTGGAAGGCGCAAGCGAGGTCGGTGGGCTGTTTTTGCACCCGCATGAGCGCGCTGGCGGGCTTGGCCTGTTGCTTGCCCGATCACGCTATCTGTTCATCCGCGCGCATCGCGAGCAGTTCGCCGACCGGCTGATCGCCGAATTGCGCGGGGTGATCGACGACGCCGGGGGATCGCCGTTCTGGGACGGGGTGGCGGGCAAGTTTTTCGGCATGAGTTTCCAGGAGGCCGACGAGTTCAACGCGCTGCACGGCAACCAGTTCATCGCCGACCTGATGCCCAAGCATCCGGTTTATGTCGCCATGCTGTCCGACGCAGCCAAGACGGTCATCGGCCTGCCCCATCCCAGCGGCCGGGCGGCGATGCGGATGCTGGAGAATGAAGGCTTTGCATTCGAAAATTATATCGACATTTTTGATGGCGGACCGACGATGTGCACCCGAACCGACACCGTAAAATCAATCCGCGATGCGCGCACCGACCGGGTGGCGGCGATCGGCGATGGCGGCGCGCGATCGCTGGTGGCAACCGGCACATGGCGGAATTTCCGTTGTGCATTCGGCGATGTGGGCGACGCGGCGGATGGCGTGGCGCTGAACGATGCGGCGGTGCAGTCGCTGGATGTCGATATCGGCGACCATATCGACTGGATTGCATCATGATAGCCGAGATCAATTTCGACGGCATCATCGGGCCGAGCCATAATTATGCGGGGCTGTCGCCCGGCAATATCGCATCGGCGACCAATGCAGGGGCGATTGCCCGCCCGCGCGAGGCGGCATTGCAGGGGCTGGCCAAGATGCGGCATAATCTGGCCGCCGGGCTGGCCCAAGGCTGGCTGATGCCGCTCGACCGGCCGAACATCGGCTGGCTCGGCACGCTGGCATCCGATGTCGCCAGCGCCGAACCGCATATGCGCGCCGCCGCTTTTTCGGCATCAGCCATGTGGGCGGCCAATGCAGCAACCGTCAGCCCCGCTTTCGATACCGCCGACGGACGTTGCCACCTGACGCCCGCCAATCTGATGACCATGCCGCATCGCAGCCATGAATGGCCGGGCACAGCCGCGCAGTTGCGGCTGGCCTTTGCCGACGATGCCTTTGTCGTCCACCCGCCCGTCCCCGCGCCGTTCGGCGATGAAGGCGCGGCCAACCATATGCGGATCGCGCCGACCCACGGCGAACCGGGGGTAGAGATATTCGTTTACGGCAAAAGCGGGGGATCGTTCCCGGCGCGCCAGCATATCGAGGCCAGCCAGACGATTGCCCGTCGCCACGCGCTCGACCCGGCACGAACCATCTTCATCGAACAGAACCCGCGCGCGATTGCAGGCGGGGCGTTTCATAATGACGTCGTGGCGGTCGCCAACGAACGGCTGTTGTTCGTGCACGAGGCCGCCTTTGCCGATCGCCACGGCAGCTACGCGGCGATCCGCGCCGCTGCGCCCTGGGTCGAGATTGTCGAGGTGAACGAGGCAGATGTGCCGTTTGCCGATGTCGTATCAAGCTATCTGTTCAACGCGCAGCTGGTGACTTTGCCGTCGGGCGAACAGGCGCTGGTCGTGCCATCGGAGGCGATCGCCACGCCCAGCGTCAAGGCGTGGATCGACGCCCATGTCGCGGGCAATGGCCCCATTCGCCGGATATTGCCGGTCGATGTGCGCCAGTCGATGGCCAATGGCGGCGGCCCTGCCTGTTTGCGACTGCGCGTTGTCGCCGACCCGGCCACCGTCGACCCGCGATTTCTGTGCAGCGAAGCCAGCATCGCGCGAGCCGAGGCCGCCATTTCCGCGCATTGGCCAGAGGCGATTGCGCCTGGCGACCTCGCCTCCCCCGCGCTTGCCGCTGCTGTCGTTTCGGCGCGCGCTGCGCTCCTTTTGGCGCTCGATCTTGGCGAGCTTGGTTAACGCCGCTGGCGCACCGTCGGATTAACTGACAGTTTACCATCATCGCCCCCGCAACGAGCGCGCTCTTGCGCGGTTGGCACGGGCTTTGCTGGGTACAGGATCATGTGGAAGACTATCAAACGACTGTTCGTCATCAAGACCCGGTTCGAGGCGTGCCTGATCATCTACGCGCTGGCACTGGGCGCACTCGAACGCGGCATCCTCTATCTCGATCAATATCCCGGCGTTGGCGGCTATCTGTTGATGGCGGCATGCACCGGGTCGGTGTTTCTGGGCGGGGCCAAGATTTTCGATTGCCTGCGCTTTGAGGCAGCAGAACGCGCCGCGCGAGCCGCAACCGCGATTGACAATGGCCGCGACCCCGCCAAAGTCTGTGGCTGAGGACAGCCTCCCTACGGCGGGCGGTATCGTCTGACGGGCGCAGAGTTTGCCGCGCGACGGCGCACCGCCCCGACACCAGAGGAGCGCGTGCGAATGGCCAAAAAGCTGAAGATCGAACTGACCGGCGAACCCGAGGGCGGTGGGTCCGCGATGAGCCCGCTGATCGGCCTGGCGCGCGAGGACCTGATCGGGGCGGTCGGTGCGCTGTTGAGGGAAACCGCGACGCGGCCCGACAAGACGATCAAGCATATGAAATCGCTGGGCGACGATGTAGTCAAGATCATGACCGGCAAGAGCGACCTTGCCCCTGCCGCCAAAGACCGGCGGTTCACTGACGCTGCGTGGAGTTACAATCCATTCTACCGTGCCGGGGTGCAATATTATCTGGCGATGCAAAAGACGACGCAGGCGTGGATCGACGATCTGGAATTCGACGAGATGGAGCGCAATCGCGCCAGTTTCATTTCCGGCATGATCCTCGATGCGCTGGCCCCGACCAACACGCTGGCCGGCAATCCTTCGGCGATCAAACGGGCCATCGATTCAGGCGGGCTGAGCCTGATGAAGGGGCTGAAAAACGCCTATACCGACATCGTGCATAACAACGCCATCGTCAGCCAGGTCGACAAGCGGCCGTTCAAGGTGGGCGAAAATCTGGCGATCACCCCGGGCCAGGTGGTGTGGCGCACCGAGATGATGGAGCTGATCCAATATGTGCCGACCACCGAAAAAGTGCACGCCATCCCGCAGCTGACCGTGCCGCCGCAGATCAACAAAGCCTATATCAACGATCTGACGCCGCAGAAATCGGTGGTGCAATTGCAGCTTGCCGCCGGTATCCAGCCGTTCGTCATCAGCTGGCGCAACCCGCAGGTTGAGCATGGCCACTGGGGCCTCGGCGATTATGTCGATGCGGTAATCGAGGCGATCGGCGTGGTTCAGTCGATCACCGGATCGGACAAGATCAACCTGTCGGGCGCGTGTTCCGGCGGGATAACTCTGGCCACCATCGTATCCAAGATGCAGGCAGCGGGCGACAGCCGTGCCAATGCAATCACCATGATGGTCTGCGTGTTACAGCCCGAGGCGACCGACAGCGAGGTCGGCGCGCTGGTATCCAAACATGGCATCGAGCTGGCGCGGCAGAGAAGCGCGAAAAAGGGCATCCTGGAAGGGTCGTCTTTGAGCCGGTCGTTTGCGTGGCTGAGGCCCAATGACCTGGTGTGGAATTATGTCGTCAACAATTATCTGAATGGCGAGGACCAGCCGGCGTTCGACATCCTTTACTGGAACAATGACGCGACCATTCTGCCCGCAAAACTGCTCAGCGATTATCTCGATTTTTACGAAACACAGCCGTTCGCCAATCCCGGCAAGGTCGAGCTGGCCGGGCATCGAGTCGATTTGTCCAAGGTGACCAACGACCTGTTTCTGCTGGCCGGGGTGACCGACCATATCACGCCGTGGAAGGCCTGTTACCGGACAACCCAGCTGTTCGGATCAAAGAATATCGCGTTCATCTTGTCGCAATCGGGGCATATCCAGGCGATCCTCAATCCGCCGGGCAACCCCAAGGCCAAATATTTCCGGTCGAGCAAGAAGCCGCCTGCCGATGTCGAGAAATGGCTGGGCCAGGCCGAGGAGGTCAGCGGAAGCTGGTGGCCATATTGGGCCGAATGGGTCAAAGCGCGATCGGGCGCGTTGAGGGATGCTCCGACAATGCTTGGCAACGATCATTATCCCCCGATCGAGGCGGCACCGGGAAGTTACGCGCACGGGTGACGGGCGCAACAAAGGACGTGGAATGACCGATAATAATGATGGCCTGTCCGGGGCCGAAATCATGATGATGCATGTTGGCGGGCGCACCGTGCGCGTTGCACGCTGGCGTGCAGCGCGCGATACCGGGCAATTGCCCATGCTGTTTTTCAACGGCGTGGGCGCGAACATAGAATTGGTCGCGCCGTTCGCGGCGAGGATGAACCAGCGCGATTTCATCATGTTCGACATGCCGGGTATCGGCGGTTCGCCGGAACCGGTGCTGCCCTATACCGCGATCACCATGGCCAAGCTTGCCGCCGATCTGATGACCGAGCTCGGCTATGGCCGGATGGATGTGATGGGGGTCAGCTGGGGCGGCGCGATGGCGCAGCATTTTGCGATGCAGCACGCGGCGCGAGTGCGGCGCGTGATATTGGCGGCCACGTCGGCGGGCTGGTTCATGGTGCCGGGCAAGATTTCCGCGCTGTCGAAAATGGCCAACCCGCGCCGCTATATCGACCCCGATTTCATGGCGAAAAACTTTGCGACGCTGTACGGCGGCGACCTGACCGGCGCGGCTGGCCATGTCGGGCGGGTAAAGGCACCGACCGGCACCGGCTATTTCTATCAGCTGCTGGCGTTTCTGGGTTGGACCAGCGCACCGTTTTTGCCATTTTTCATGAAGGCGCAGACGCTGATCATGATGGGTGGCAACGACAATATCGTGCCGACCGCCAATGGCCGCATATTGGCGGGCCTGATTCCGGGCGCCGAGCTCAAGATTATCGACAATGGCGGGCACCTCTTCCTCGTCAGCCACGCCGAAGAGACACTGGCGATGATCGAGGAGTTTCTGGGCCGCGATGAGGTTGGGATGAAGGCGGCGGCGTAAAGCCCCGCCCCTTTCGGGGAGGGAGCTTACAGGCGTCGGTCCAGAAAGCCGCTGATCGCCGCGGCCGTCGCATCGGGGGCTTCCTCCATCGGCAAATGACCGATGCCATCGAGCAGCACGACTTCGCTGCCCGCGATGCGTTCGGCAAAGGATGTTGCGGCGCTGGGATTGATGATCCGGTCCTGTTTGCCGAACAGGATCAGCGTCGGGGCGGTGATGGTGCGGGCCTGTCCGGCTGCGCCATCGTCGTGGAAACCGCGGGCGAAGCGGATACCGGTGGCTTCGCGGTTGCCGGGAAAGCGCAGCAATTCCCAATAGCGATCGACGGTTGCGTCATCGATGCGGGCCGGATCGGCGACCGATCCTTCGAGGCTCTGCCGGATCAGCCGGCGCGGGGTGAGATGCATGCCCAGCCATCGTCCGACCGACGAGCGCATGATACGAAAGCCGATGGTGCTGGCGGGCGGGGCATCCCCGGCGCGCGGCGGCATCCCCCCTGCATCGATGAGCAGCAGCGCCTGCACCTTGGCCGGGTGCGCAAGCGCGTAGCGCCAGGCGACCCCGCCGCCCATGCTGTTGCCGCCGAGGATGAAGCGGTCGAGCCCGAGCGCGCTGGCAACGCCATCTACGGTGGCGACCATCTCTGCGGTGTCATAGCGTCCGGTGGGGGTCGAGCCGGTGAGGCCGTGGCCGGGCAGGTCGAGTGTGACAATGCGATATTGCCCGCCAAGCCTGGCTTTGAGCGGTTCCCATGTGTGCAAGCTGCTGTTGGAGCCATGCAGCAATATCATCGGCGGGGCCGACCCGCCGCTGTCACGGACATGGATGCGCGCGCCATCGGACAGGATCACGAACTGGCTCGCCGGGCCGCCATATTTGGCGATCATTGCGGCGCGGTCGGTATCAGGGGTGCGCAACAGGAAGAAAGCGATGCCGAGCAGCAGCGCGAGTGACGCAAGGGTCCAGCCGATGCGCTTAGGCCATTTGGTCATGATGACGCCCCCCTTTAAAGCCTCTCTCCTGCAGGGGAGGGGGACTCACGTCAACATTCCACCACATTGACGGCAAGGCCGCCTTTCGATGTTTCCTTGTATTTGTCGCGCATGTCGAGGCCGGTCTGCCACCTGGTGGCGATCACCTTGTCGAGGCTGACGACGTGCGTGCCGTCGCCCATCATCGCGATGCGGCTGGCGTCGATCGCCTTGATCGAACCCATCGCGTTCCTTTCGATGCAGGGAATTTGCACCAGCCCGCCGATCGGGTCGCAGGTGAGGCCGAGATTATGCTCCATGCCGATTTCGGCGGCGTTTTCGATCTGGGCGTTGCTGCCGCCGAGCGCGGCGGTGAGCCCGGCGGCGGCCATCGAGCAGGCGACGCCGACTTCGCCCTGACAGCCGACTTCGGCGCCCGAAATCGAGGCATTGCGTTTGTAGAGCGCGCCGATCGCCGCAGCGGTGAGCAGAAAAATGCGCACTCCGGCGCGATCCCCGTGATAGCAGCGCTGATAATAGCGGATGACGGCGGGAATGATGCCGGCCGCGCCATTGGTCGGCGCGGTGACCACCCGGCCACCGGCGGCATTTTCCTCATTCACCGCCATCGCCCAGAGGTTGATCCAGTCGAGCACGACCAGCGGATCGGCAACCAGCTGTTCGTGGCGCACGCGGATGTCGGCGGCGATGCCCGGTGCGCGGCGTTTGACATTGAGGCCGCCGGGCAGGATCCCCGTCGCGCGGCAGCCCGCATCGATGCAGGCCGACATCGCATCGGCGATATGATCAAGCCCTGCGTCGATGGTGCCATCATCGGCGCGGGCCCGTTCGTTGGCGAGCATCATGTCGGCAATCGACAGACCAGATGCTGCGCCCATCGCCAGCATTTCCGTGCCCGACGTAAAGCCGAACGGCAGTGCGATTTCATCCTCCGCGCCGCCAGAATTGCGCCCTGCCTCCTCCTCATCGACGACGAAGCCGCCGCCGATCGAATAATAGCTGCGTTCCGCAAGCAGATGCCCGGCGGCATCGCGCGCGGAAAAATGCAGCGCATTGCTGTGATAGGGGCGGCGTTCGCGGCTGCGGAAATTGAGGTCGCATTCCGGGTTGAAAGCGATATCGGGGCCAGCGGGCAGCCGCAGCCGGTGTTCGGTGCAGGCCCGCGCCCAGATCGCAGCGATCGCCGCGCCGCCGGTCGAGTGCGGCCATTCGCCCGCCAGCCCTGCGACAATCGCGCTGTCCGATGCGTGACCGCGACCGGTCAGCGCCAGCGAACCGAACAGATCGACCTGCAGCGCCGCCACAGAATCGAGCGCGCCACCATCCGCCAGCCGTGCGACAAAGCGCCGCGCAGCAAGCATCGGACCCGTGGTATGCGACGAGGAAGGGCCGACACCGACCTTGAACAGCTGAAAAACCGAAATCGCCATGCACCGTGCCTAGCCGGTCCGCCGCCGATGCGACAGATGGTTGCAGCAGAAACTAAGCCGATGCCTTTTCGATCGTCGCCACCGCCTCGACGAGCTGGGCCACCGAGAAGGGTTTGGCGAGGAAGGCGACATTGGGCAGCGCGATGGAGTCGCGCAGCTGTTCCTCGGCATAGCCCGACATGAACAGCACGGGGAGTTCGGGGCGCTGGCGGCGGATATCGGCGATCATGGTCGGCCCGTCCATCTGCGGCATCATGACGTCGCTGACCACCAGATCGATGGCGGCCATCGCGGCGAATTTTTCCAGCCCATCCTCCCCCTGTCGCGCGGTGACGACGGTATAGCCGGCACGGGCGAGCGCGCGTTCGGCAACGGCGCGGACCATATCCTCATCCTCGACCAGCAGGATGTTGCCGCTGCCCCAGTGCAGACCACGCGCCTCGCTGCGTGCCGCCTCGCGGCTCGGTTCGGCCTCTGTCGCGCCGTGGTGGACGGGGAGGTAGATGGAAAAAAGGCTGCCCTGCCCGGCGACGCTATCGGCAAAAATATAGCCGCCCGACTGTTTGACGATGCCATAGACGGTGGCGAGACCGAGGCCGGTCCCCTTGCCGACATCCTTGGTGGTGAAAAACGGGTCGAAAATCTTTGGCAGGACGTCTGCGGGGATGCCGGTGCCGGTATCGCCAACCGCAAGCAGGCTATAGTCGCCCGGTGGCACGAGATCGCCGGGCAAGGCGGCAACATCCGCCGGGCCGACCGCGCGGGTGGCGATGGTCAATACGCCGCCTCGCGGCATCGCATCGCGCGCATTGACCGCCAAATTGACGATCACCTGTTCGAGCTGGACCGGATCGGCGCGCACCGCGCCCAGCCCGCGCCCATGCTGGACGCTCAATTCCACATTGTCGCCGAGCAGCCGTTCGAGCAGGTGCGAAACGTCGGCGACGATATCCGACAGGTTGAGAATCTGTGGCCGCAATGTCTGCTGGCGCGAAAAAGCGAGCAGCTGGCGCGTCAGATTGGCGGCGCGATTGCTGTTGCTGCGGATATGCTGGATATCGTCATAATCGCTGTCGCCTGGTGTGTGGCGGAGCAGCATCAGATCGCAGTTACCGAGAATTGCGGTCAATATATTATTGAAGTCATGCGCTATTCCCCCGGCAAGCTGGCCGACAGCCTGCATTTTGGTGGCTTGGACCATCGCCTGCTTCATCTCCGGATCGTCGCCGGTCCCGGTCAGAGTCAGCAGCACCGCCGCTTCACCCAGGCCGCGCACTCCAACCAGGCCGATTGTCACCGGTTCGTCGCTGCGCCCGCGCAACCGCACGCCAATGTCGCCTGCGCCCGCCCGCCCGCTGGCATGGCGGCGGATGGCTTCGCCAAGCGCCGCCATATCTTCGGTTACGACCAGATCGCTGGGAAAATTGGGCATCGGACCATCGCCCGATCCCTGAGCCTTTACCCCCGCAGCGCGTGCAAAGGCCGAGTTGACGAACAGGAAGCGTCCATCGCGATTGACCATCGCCATGCCGAACGGCAGCACCGACAACAGGGTTTCGACATAATCGAGCGCGATGCCGCGTTCGGCAGCCCCGCCATCTTCGTCGACCAGCAGCAGCAGCAGCGGCGATACCGGATTGGTCCGGTCGAACGGGATTTCGATGATGCGCAGCGGGGTTGCGCCCTCCCCTTCGCGTTCGCGGACGAACCGGATCAGCCCCTGTTGATCGATCCGCAGCGTGGCGGCAAAATCATGCCCTTCGATTACCGCGTCGATGGCACCGCCCGCCCGCAGGCGGAACGGGCCGTTGGCGGCGCGGATCGTGCCCGCCGCCGTCACCACGGCCGCCATCACTCCGGCTTCGCCCAGCGCCCGGCCAGGCCCGCCACCGATCATGGCAAGCGCGTCGGCCACAGGGTCTCGTGCAACGATCGTTTTCCAGCGCCACAACAAATGATCACCGGCGCGGCCGACGCGTTCGACGGTTCCGGACATGTCGCGATCATGGCAGCGGAAGCCTGCCACCGCCGCTTCCCCGTCGCGCCACGCTATCCGCCCGGCTTCGGCCAGCAGCGCGCCGGTTTGCGCATCGACCGGTAGCCCGGGCGGCGTTACCGCACCGCCGAACCAGTCGCAGTAGAGATCATTGGCGCAGACCAGCCGCCCGGTGCGATCGGTAATGGCGATGCCGCGCGCATCGCTGTCCGCTACACTGCGCACCAGCGCCCAGTCGCTGACCTCTGCCGCCATCACCGCTGTTCCGGGGCCGCGCGGGCGCAGCGCGTAAATGAGCGTTGCGGCGAGCAATCCGGCGGCGACGAACCCCCCTGTCAGAGCAGCCGATCCGGTCGGCACCCAGATGATGAGGCCCGACAGGATTGCGCCGATGCCGACGACAATCGCCGGGACCAGCGCGGGCCGCGCCGGTCCATCGACAAACGGCGAGGCGAATCCGGCCGCCGTGAACTTCACCAGATCCGCACACGCGCCTGTGGCGCGAGATAGAGGCGCTGGCCGGCCCCGACATCATAAGCCGAATACCATTGATCGAGGTTGCGCATCACCCAGACGCGCTGGATCGACGGCGAGTGCGGATCGGTGGTCAGGCGCTGCAACAGATTGGCATCGCGATAATTGCGCCGCCACACCTGTGCCCAGCCGAGGAAAAAGCGCTGATCGCCGGTCATGCCGTCGATCACCGGGGCGTCGGCACCGTCGAGCGATTTCTTGTAGGCATCATAGGCGACCGCAAGACCGGCGAGATCGCCGATATTCTCGCCCAGCGTGAATTCGCCGTTGATGCGCTCACCCAGCACCTCATAGCCGTTATATTGGTCGATCAGTTTTTGACCGGCGGCGGTAAAGGCGGCGACGTCGGCTGGCGTCCACCAGTCGGCAAGCCGGCCGTTCTCATCATATTTCGCACCCTGATCGTCGAAATGATGGCTGATTTCATGGCCGATCACCGCGCCGATGCCGCCATAGTTGATCGCGGGATCGGCGTTGGGATCGAAAAACGGCGCTTGCAGGATCGCGGCCGGGAAAACGATCTCGTTCATGCTGAAATTGGCGTAGGCGTTGACGGTCATCGGGGTCATGCCCCATTCCCAGCGCTGGATCGGCGTACCGAGTTTTGCGACGCTGTAATTATGTTCGAATTCGTTCGAGCGCCAGGCATTGCCGAACAGGTCGTCGGCGCGAATGTCGAGCGCATCATAGCCGCGCCACTGGCTGGGGTAGCCGATCTTGACCGTGAAATTGGCGAGCTTGGCGCGCGCCCGGACCTTGGTCTGTGGCTGCATCCAGGCCAGATTGTCGATGCGGTCACCCATCGCGGACAGGATATTGCTGACGAGGACATCCATCGCCGCCTTGGTTTCGGCAGGGAAATGGCGCGCGACATAGACCTGGCTGAGTTCGTCGCCGAGCACGCCCTCGGTAAACTGCACACCGCGTTTCCAGCGGTCTTCGCGCTGCGGCGTGCCCGACAGGGCGGTGCCGTAAAAGGCGAAATTGGCGTCGCCGACCGCTTTGGGGAGCTCGTCGGCATAGCTCGACAGGCTGCGCACGATCAGCTGATCGCGCAGGACCGCGACCGGCGCCCGGGCGAATTCACGCGCGATGGCGGCAACCGCGCTTGGCTGGCTGACCAGCAGATCGGTCTGGGTGACGCCGATACCATTGAGGAATTTGGCGAAATCGAACGCCGGGGCGCTGCGCTGGAGCTGCGCGAGGGTCAACTTGTTGTAGGTTTTGGTCGCATCCGAACTGTCGATGCGGTTCCAGTGGGCGCGGGCGATGCGGGTTTCGAACGCCAGAACAGCGGCGGCGCGCGGCGCGGCATCACTTTCCCCTGCTAGGGTCAGCATCGTTTCGAGATAGGTCAGATAAGCGGCG
>JANNMK010000117.1:0-2264 GCA_031397785.1 Sphingomonas sp.
GACACAGCCATCGCTCTCTCCCCTGCACCAACTGTGCCATTCGAATAACACACTAGATGATGCGTATGCGGCGGTGTGAAGCGCACAAACGGCCGGTGCGATATCCCAACGTCCGGCGCTTTGCGCGGATGGTTGGGGCAATGGGCTGCTAGCCCTTGTCAGGAGCCGATAAGTGATCGCGCAGCCCGGCGAGAGCGCCGAATGCGCCGACGTCGCCTTCGCGCTTGACGCCGTTCCGGGCCAGCCAGGCATCGGCGTCGGCGCGGCGGGGAAAGGGTTCGAGCGCGAGCGCCATGGTTTCAGCCACCATATCGCCGAGGTCGAACCGCCCGCCGGTGTAGCCGATGATGTCCAGTGCATCGCCAACCAGTTCGACTTCGGCTTCGGCATCCTCAACTTCTAGCCGGTCATTCGGCACGAAACGCACCACGACAGGGGCGGCGATGCGTGCAGGCAGCGGTTCACCGGTGGCGACGCAGGCCTGAATCACATCGGCTTTCAAATTGCCGGTGACGCCAATCGTGTCGCCATCGCAGGTCAGCACCAGGTCGGATTCGAGCCGGTCGAGCGCGACGAGGCCGAAGCGCGCGGCAATGGCGGCACGTTCGGGCCGATCGGCGGCGAGATGCAGCACCCCTGCCTGGCGCCGCGCTTCGGCAGGCGTCATCGGCCGCGGAAATTCACTCATCGAGCAGCCGCATCGGGCACTGGCGGCAGATCGCCCGCGAGGATTGCCGCCACCGGCATCGCCCGGACAGCAGCGGTAAATGCCGCGAGCCGCGCGGCAACCGCATCCGCCGCCGAACCAGGATCGACGGTGCGCCAGAGGTTGCGGACCAGCGCGTCGCGCAACAGCGCCGCATCGCCAGCCGCATCGCGATAGGCAGTCAGGCGGCCGCCCAATGCGCCCATCATCTTGCCGATTTCCTTGCCCACGGTAACGTCGCCGACGCCGATCTGCCGCAACTGTCCGTCCATGTCGTCGATAAATAATTCGGCCACATAGACCGATGGCTGTTTGGCCTCCGGCGCATCTTCGAGCCGGATCAGCACCGTCGCCAACACGGCGGCAATCATGTCGAAGCGGCCATCGACGCTGTCCGGCGCGCCGTCATGATACCAGGCAGGCGCCCGCCCGCGTGCGACAATGGCGTTGTAAAGCGGGCGATAGCTGCCACGCGGATCGACGGATGGCCCGAACAGGCGCTGGAAAAAATTCATGCGTTGCAGATAGGACGGCGTCGAGCTCAAGGAAAGGGGACGGACGATTGCGTTCGCCTGTGCGGCCTGTCCAACTGGCAGCTTGTGCCACGATAGGCTGTTGGCCTAAGGCTGGCCGACGACGGGCGGGCTGCCGCTTCCTTTGCAGGAGCAGCAGCGGGGCACGGCCCGACAAGCCAATGATCGGCGGCTGCACCATCGGTGCGCCGACCACAGACAAGGATGTGCTGACCATGCGCCCGACCCGCGCCTTTGCCCTTTCCGTTCTGCTCGGCGCATCGCTTGCCGCCGGTGGCTGCACCCAACTTCGCACCCATCAGGGCTATATCGTCGATCAGGTGCTGCTCGATTCGGTGACGCCGGGGATCGACAACAAGGCGTCGGTCGAACGCACGCTCGGCCGCCCGACATTTTCGAGCCAGTTCGGGGTCGCAGGCGGGGAAGCGAAGATCGTCACCCCCGAAGAGGCGACCGACTGGTATTATCTGTCGCGCAACACCCGCCAGCTGGCCTTTGCCAGCCCGCGCCCGATCGAACAATTGTTGCTGCGCGTCCGGTTCGATCCGATCGGCAATGTCGCTGCGATCGACCGCACCGGCGTCGAGACCGTATCGCGGATCAGCCCGGAATCGGACAAGACCCCGACGCTGGGCCGCGAACGCAGCTTTTTCGAAGAATTGTTCGGCAATATCGGCACCGTGGGCGCGCCGGGTGTCGCTGGCGGAGCGGGCGGCGGCGGAAGCTCTGGCGGGCGATAAGCCGCGCGGCGAGCGCCCGGCAGGCATGGCGTGAGGGTCATTTCGCAACAGAATTGCGGTCAGCTGTGCTTTGCCGCCAGCGAACCGGTAAAGCCCAGCCCCGTGTCATGATCCGGGCGCCGGCTGAAAAGGTCAGCTGGCGAAGCCGCCGGATGCCAGCACCGCCAGCGTCACCAGTTCGCTTGCGCTCGATGCCATGGTGGCGACCTGCACCGGTTTGTCCATGCCCAGCAACATCGGCCCGATGACGCTGTCGCCGCCCAGTTCGCGCAGCAGCTTGGCCGA
>JANNMK010000118.1:0-11323 GCA_031397785.1 Sphingomonas sp.
GCACGTCACGTCACGGCTGAGCGATGTCATCCATCATATGATCGACCATTTATGACCGAAAAACAGTCAACCCTGTGGCTCGTTTCCGAATTATATTATCCGGAAGAAACATCGACGGGCTATTTTGTCACCCGCATCGCCGAGGGTCTGGCAAAATACCGTACCGTCGTCGCGGTCGGTTCGAAACCGACCTACAGCGAACGTGCGCTCGACGTCGCGTGGCAGGAAACCCGCAATGGCGTGGATATTCGCCGGATCCGATCGACCCGGTTCGACAAGGACAGCATACCCGGCCGGATCGCCAATTTTATCACCTTCACCTTGGGCGCGGGATGGCATCTGCTGCGCAAGGTCAGGCGCGGCGATGTCGTGCTGGTCCTCACCAATCCGCCGTTCATGCCGCTGATCGCCGGCCTCGTCGCGCGGCTGCGCGGCGCGCGCTGCATATTGCTGGTGCACGACATGTATCCCGATGTTCTGGTCGCGACCGGGCATCTCTCCGCTGACAGCATGATGTTCGGCTTGCTGCGGCGAATTTTCGATTTCACCTTTCGCCTGTTCGACCGGGTCGTCGTGTTGGGGCGCGATATGCAGCAGCGCGCGGCGGACAAGCTGGGCAATGCGGGCCGCCAGCCGGACATCATCCCGAACTGGGGCGATAGCGAGGAGATCGTGCCCAAATCGCGCCACGCCAACGCATTCGCTATCGAATTCGGGCTGACGGACAAGACCGTCATCCAATTTTCAGGCAATCTTGGCCGGACCCACGACCTCGAAACCGTGCTTGCTGCTGCAAAGATCGTGCGCGATCAGCCCGACATCATATTCCTGTTCGTCGGCTATGGTGGAAAGGCCGAGCTGGTCATGCATGACCAGAATGCCCGGCCGTTCGACAATATCATGGCATTGCCCCGCCAGCCGCGGGCGCGCCTCGCTGACATGCTCGCCTGTTCGGATGCGACGATCATCGCCTTTGTCGATGCGATGTACGGGGTTTCTGTGCCCAGCCGGATGTACAATGTCATGGCGGCCGGTGTCCCGATCCTTGCCATGTGCGACGACCGGTCGGAACTTGCATGCACGGTGGTCGAGGAAAATTGCGGCTGGGTGCTGGATATCGGCGACGTCGATGCACTGGTCGAGCAGGTGCGCATGATCCATTCCGCCCGGACGAACGGTACAGGCGAAGCGGCGCAACGTGGTGCCAATGGGCGCCGCGCCGCCGAGCAGCGTTTCACTCAATCAGCGGTTGTCGGGCAGTTCCGCCAGTTGCTGGACGATATCGACCCTTCGGGCTGAACCGGCGATCCGCTCTCTCAACCGCCATGCCGGGCGGCATCGCCCCCCGCCAGCCCCCCGCAAGGTCGCCCACATGATCGCGAGGTCGCCGACTACCGACCGCTGACGGCAATAGCCCGCATCGACCTGTGCCAGACGCAGCGGGTCCGACATGTCGATGCCGCGGATTTGTGCGGGCCCGGTTATGCCGGGCCGGATGGCAAAGACCCCCGCCTCATCGCGCGCCGCGATCAGTTCATGCTGGGATGGCAGGCAGGGCCGAGGACCGACAAAGCTCATGTCGCCGCGCAATACGTTGAGGATCTGGGGCAATTCATCGAGCTTGGTGCGTCGCAGCCAGTTTCCGATGGCCGTGATATGCGCGCCGCCGGCAACATGCGACGGCAGGTCCGCCGTCCCTGCCCGCATGGTCCGGAATTTGAACAGGCAAAAATTTTGCCTGTCGCGGCCAACCCGCATTTGTCTGAACAGGGCCGGTCCCGGACTGTCAGTGCGGATGGCCAAGCTGATCAGCGGCAAGGACAAGAGCAAAACCGGCAAAAGCAGGACGGCGAGCAACAGATCAAGCGCGCGCTTCACTGGCCGGCTTGATCCTTGAGATAGGCGATATAGTCGGCCACTCCATTCTCGACAGTGCGGAACTGCCCGTCGAAGCCGGCCGCGCGCAGCCGTGAAATGTCGGCCTGGGTATAATTTTGGTAGCGCCCTTTGAGGTGGTCGGGGAAATCGATGAACGCGATCTGGCCGGTCCCGCAATTGGCTATGACCGCGTTGGCAACATCGAGGAACGGCTGAGCGCGACCGGTTCCGCAATTGAATATCCCCGATACGCCCGATCGCCACGCCCACAGATTAACCGATGCGACATCGGCAGCATGGACGAAATCGCGCGACTGCATGCCGGCTTCGACGCCTTCGTGCGCGCCGAACAGTTTCAGCCGCTCACCGCGCTGCACCTGGTTGAACAGATGGAACGCCACCGAAGCCATGCTGCCTTTGTGGAATTCAAACGGGCCGTAGACATTGAAATAGCGCAAGCCGACCACCGGCGGATCACCGGGCCGCAGCGTCTGCAAGACATAATCGTCGAACAGTTTCTTGGAATAGCCATAAACATTCAACGGTGCTTCATTGCCGCCGTCCTCGGCAAAAGCCGTCGCGTTACCGTAAACGGCCGCCGACGACGCATAAATGAACGGACTGCCGTTCGACCGGCACCATTGGTACACCGCCTTGGAATAGCTGAAATTATTGGCCATCATCATCCGCCCGTCCCATTCGGTGGTGGATGAACAGGCGCCCTGATGAAAAACGACATCTGCCGGGGCGATGGCGCCGGTCTGGATGGCGGCGAGAAATTCGTCCTTGTCCATATAATCGCCAATTCGTGCCTTGGCGATATTGCGGAACTTGGTGCCATCGGTGAGGTCATCGACGACCACTATGTCGTCGCGGCCCTCGGCATTGAGCTTGTGGATGATGTTGGCACCGATCATCCCGGCGCCGCCGGTGACGATGATCATGATGCTGCCTCGGTCGCCTGTGCTGCACGCTGGGCAATATGCGATGTTGAACGACCGGGCAGCAGCGGCAGAACCTCAACGCGCCCGCCGCGCGCCAGCACGGCATCAGCCCCGACGATGGTCGCGACAGAATAATCCCCCCCTTTGACGAGGATATCCGGGGCCACCTGGGCAATGAGATCGCGCGGGGTGTCTTCGCGCCCGCCATCTGGCGCTGCCGATCCATCGAACGCCAGCACCCAGTCGACGCAGCGCAGCGCCGAAAGCACCGCCATCCGGTCTTCGATCGGGTTGATCGGCCGCCCGGCCCCCTTGAGCCGCCGAACCGACGCGTCGCTGTTCACCGCCACGACCAGTCGCTGGCCCATTTGCCTGGCCTGCTG
Source organism: Sphingomonas sp. (assembly GCA_031397785.1). Taxonomy (GTDB): domain Bacteria; phylum Pseudomonadota; class Alphaproteobacteria; order Sphingomonadales; family Sphingomonadaceae; genus Sphingopyxis. The sequence goes on from JANNMK010000118.1 coordinate 3,206, forward strand.
GAGATAGGCGACATGGCCCGCGTGCAAGATATCGAAACAGCCGTTGGTCATGACGATAACCTCCCCGGCGCGCTGCGCGGCGGCGATGGCGGCGATCGGATCATCCTCGACCGACGCGGCCTGTTCGCGCATGCGCGCCAGAATGTCCGCCGCCTGAACCGACGCAGTGCCTTTACGCGCTACGACCAGCCCGGCAGCCACATTGGCCAGATCGACCGCTCGCCGGACCGGCACGCCCGAAGCCAGCGCGCCAGCCAGTGTGGCGATCACGGTGTCGCCCGCGCCCGTGACATCGTACACCTCGCGGGCATCGGCCGCGACGCTATAAGGTTCACCTGCACCACTGCATAAGGTCATGCCCTGTTCGCCGCGCGTCACCAGCAGATGGTCGAGCCCGAGTTCGGCGCGCATCGCTTGTGCCCGCGCCGCGAAATCGGCTTCGTCGGCGGGAACACCGGCTACGGCGGTGAATTCGCTGAGATTAGGGGTGATCAAAGTGGCCCCTGCATATTTGGAGAAATCGAGACCCTTGGGATCGACAAGCACGGGCACGCCGGCCGCCCGGCTGGCGGTTATCAGCGCCGCAGCCTCGGTCAGGCTGCCTTTGCCGTAGTCGGAGAGAATGATGAGCGATGCGGCGGGCAACAACGACGCCACGACAGCCGCCAGCGCATCATGCGGCTCGTTTGCGAAACTGTCCTCGAAATCGAGCCGCAGAACCTGTTGCCGACGACTGAGCGCCCGCACCTTAACGATGGTGCGTGCGGTTTGGGACACGATGAAGCGGCATGCCACCCCGCCCTCGCCTAACAGAGTTTCGAGGCGAGCGGCATCGGCGTCTTTGCCGACCAGGCCGACAAGCGTGACCTGCACGCCGAGCGAGGCAAGATTGAGCGCGACGTTGGCGGCACCGCCCGGCCGTTCGAAACAGTCCGCGACATGCAATATCGGCACCGGCGCTTCGGGGGAGATGCGGTCGACCGACCCTTCGTAATAACGATCGAGCATCACGTCGCCGATGACGACGACATGGCTGTCGGACCGGAAGAAATCAGCGGCTTGCATAGATCGGCGATGCTCCATGAACGGTGGCGCGTACAGTGCTACGCCGGATCCAGCTTCTCGTGCCTGCGCTGGCCCGACCCGGGCCGGACCGGATCGTTCCGGCACATCTCAGTCGTCCTTGGCCTGCCCTGCGCCATAGCCGTAGCCGTAGCCATAACCATAGCCATAGCCATATCCTGTCGCTCCCTGACCGATCTTGGTCACCACAGCGCCAAGCAATCTTGCCTGTACGGACCGCAGACGCTCGAGCGAATTGCGCATCTCGCGCAGCGACACGCCCATCACCTCGACAACGAAGATCGTCCCCTCGACCGAACGCGACAGCAATGGCGCATCGGCCAGACCGAGAATGGGCGGCGAATCGACAATGACATGGTCGTGCGTCTTGAGCGCCTGTTCGATCAGGAGCGCCATGCGGTTGCCGCTCAACAATTCGGCGGCGCTTGGCGGGGTCGGGCCGGCCGACAGGATGGATACGCCCTTATATTCGGTCGGTTGCACCATCCGCGACCATTCATCGGACCCGGCGAGGATATTGCTCACCCCCTCGACATTGGTGCGACCGACATTGCTGTGCACCGATGGCGATCGCATGTCCGCATCGATCAGCAGAACCGATTTGCCGATCCGGCCGAGCACCGCCGCAATGGCGAGCGCCGTGGTGCTCTTGCCCTCGCTCGGGCGGGTGCTGGTCACCATGATGGAGCGTGGCACCCCATGATCGGTAGTAAACGCCAGATTGGACTGGATGCTGAGATACGCTTCGGAAAGATGCGTTTTGGCATCCTTGATCAGGTCATTGGCTTCGCCTTCGACTGCGGGCACGCCGCCGAGCAACGGCAGGCCGAGCACGCGCCCGACCTGGCCTGCATCGCGCAATCCTTCGTCGACCTGCTCGAACACGAACGTCGCCGCCCCGGCAAGGATTACGCCAGCCAGCAACCCGAGCGCGAGGTTGAGCGGCAGGCTGGGGGCCGATGGCTCGTTCGGGACATCGGCGGTGTCGACGATCGAGATGTTGTTCGCGCCGACGCCTGCGACCCCGATTTCCTTGTAGCGCTGCAGCAGGCCGTCATAAAGTTCACGGTTGGTATCGGCTTCGCGCTGGAAGATATTATATTGAATAGAGGCGCGTTGCTGGCGATCGAAACGGCTCATGAGCTGGTCGACACGGTCGCGCACGCCGGCTTCGCGCGCCTGGGCCTCGCGATATTCGATGGAGCGCGACGTGCGTACCCGGCTTTCTTCGCGGGCTATGCTCGCATCGAGCACGCGCAACTGGTCTGCCGCAGCGCGCGCAGCGGGATATTGCGGTTCAAACTGCACCAGCAGACGCGCGTATTCTGCGGCAATTTCGGCCCGGCGCTGGCGCAGTGTCGAAATTGCGTTGCTGGATATCGTCTCGACGCTGGCAGCGCCCACACCGGCCTGACTGGCGCGGCTTTCGGCACTGATGCGTGCGGCGGTTGCCCTTGCAAGTTCGCTGTTCAGCGCCTCGAGGTTCGACGACGCCAGCGTGCGTTCGATCTGGGTCCGTCCGTCCTCCGTGGTCCGGGTGCCCAGCGCCACGATCGCGTTGCGCGACGCATATTCCACCAGCTCGCGTTCGGATGTTTCGAGCCGGGTGCGCAGTTCCTCCAGCCGCGATTCAAGAAATCGGCGCGCATCCGCGGTGGACGCAAAGCGCCTGTCCATGCTCTCCGAGATAAACTGTTCGGTCCATTCATTGGCGATCCGCGCAGACAATTCGGGCGATGCGCTGACATAGCCGACATCGATCAGGCTCGACCCGCGAATCGGCGATACGCGGACATTGTCCAACAACAGTTCGACTGCCCTACGATTGCGTTCGTCGCGGCTGTTACCGCCGCTGCCGAATGTCAGAAACCCTTCCGGATCCTCACCATGCGATTCGAAAAATGCGTCGTTCGACGTCAGCCGCAGCGACCGGGCCACCCGCTCCGCCAGCGAACGGGCGACGAGCAGGCCATATTGCGTCTGGTAAAATTCAAGATCGCGACCGACATCGCGCGACTCAAGTCCTTCGACATTGGTGACATTCTTCTGCTCGCGGCTGATCTCGATGCGCGAAAAGGCGGTGTAGGTCGGCGTGCTCAGCAATGTAAAAATAGCGGCGGCGACCAGCGATGCTGCGATGATCGCCAGAATCAGCCAACGGCGACGCAGCACGATATCGAGATATTGCAGCAGCATCGGCGGCATGCTGCCTTGTCCGGCACCATCCGGACCTGCGTCGGCGTTCGATCCGTTGGGGGCCTGTAGTTCAGGATTCACATTCGATCTTTCGGTTGCCGGTTGCAGCCTTGCTCCGGGTCGAGGGTCGGCGCTGCTGCTAGCCATTGCCAGCGCAGGTGCCAATGGTTTTTACAGCGCGGCAAGCGCACAACATTGTCAGGCAAGACCGATAAACCGTCACGATCGCGTCACGACCAGGCTGGAAATCGCGATCGTTGTCTCGTCGCGGCCATCGCCGCCGCTGGTGATGAGTTCGATCAGATAGGCGTCGCAGCCTTTCGGCAAGGCCAGTGTCAGGCTGTTCGCCGTTCCGGCATCGAACAGATTGCCCGAACTGGCGATCGTCGCGCCCGTGGCTCCGCAAGCGATGCGCCAGATTGCTTCGGCGTTAGGATTTGCCGACTTGTCGTTGACGGTCCAGGACAGCCTCGCTGGTCCATCCGGCATGATGAACAATTTGCGTGCGGCGACGCCGCGCACATTGGGCTGTGCAAAGGCGGTCATATCGACCTGTCCGCCCTGCTCCCCCGAAAATTCTGCACCGACATCGCCTTCGGCGTTGACCCACCAGTTCACCGGCCCGAGCCGCCCGCTGGTGGTCTCACTATCGAGCCCGACGGTCCGCAGCGAGGACGCACGAGCGCCTGGCAGTTTCGCGAATATCTGGCGAAGGCTCACGAAATCACGCTCACCGACCAATCGGCTGACAAGCAAATCGGCCTGACGCCGGGTGTCTGCATTGTCCTCCACATCGGGGATCTCCGCCAGCAGCTGCGCAACCGGCCTGGCGCGCGGCGACTGCAGCAGCCCATAGTCGATGAGCGTGAGCCGCCACGAATTGGGCTGCGCCATGTAACGCGCGATCGCGGCTCGCCCGGCATCGACCTGCATCACCCCGACCAGCGCAGGCATCATCTGGTCCGCACTGGACGGGCGGGTGCGAAGGATCGCGTCATACAACATCAGCGCCGTATCGACATCGCCCGCCCGAATGGCCCGTTCGACGAGCCACGCCTGCGCCGCACCGTCCCGACGATCGAGCCGGTTGGCCTGCCGCATCGCCCGCAGCGCCGCCTGACGTTGACCCCGACGTTCGAGGGCAAGGCCGGTTATGCTGAGCGAACGGGCGTCGATAGGGGCAAGCATGACCCCCTGCCGCGCGGCAGCCAGCAGCCGTTGCGCATCGAATTGCGGCGATCGCTGGCCGCTGCGCTGCACGACGAGCCGCTGGGTCGGCGCGGTCGGTGCCACCAGCATGCGCTGGAACATAGGCGCGGAGCCGGGGCCGAAGCCGAGCTGGGCGATGCTGTGGACCATGGCGAGCAGTGCGATAACGATAGTCGCCAGGACGATGGCCACTGACCGGGCAGACGGGCGTGAGGAGAAAATGGCCGCCAAGGCACCCGGCCGCCCGCTTGCAGACCCGCCTCTGGAACGCGACGCCCGGCTCATCGGTTCTGCAATATGGCCACCAGCGGACCGACCAGGATCGTTCCTGCCTGCAACGCCGATTGCAGCCAGCGACGCGACGGGGTGTCACCGACGACGACAACGTCATCGGCAAAGATTTCCGGGTCGGCATAGGCTCCACGGCGGATGGCGTCGAGATTGTACATCGCGACCATGCGCTGGTCCCCCACTGTGCGGAACACCACGACGTCGCGCAATCGCGCGAATTCGGTCGTGCCTTTCGCCTGGGCGACAACCGCCATCAAACTGGTCCGGCCAAGCACCGGATAGCGACCGGGCTGGCCCACCTGGCCATCCACCGAAACAAGCTGGCTGCGCACTTCGGACACGTTAATGGCGACCACGGGTTCGCGGACATAGCGTTCCCGCAGGCGATCTTCGACCATCCGCTGGACTTCCGACAACCCCAGGCCGGCAACGGTGATCTCACCGACGATGGGGATCGCGATGCGCCCGGTGCCATCGACCGAGATTTTGCGCTCGTCGAGCTCGGTAAAGCCGTAGACATCGACCAGCAGTTCATCGAACGGCCCGACCCGATAGGGCCGCAATTCGGACGAGAGATCGATCCCGGCAGGGGCAGGCAGGACCGCGGCGTCGACGACCGTGATAGTGGGTGCGCCGCCGATCGCCCGGGGTCCGGCACAACCGGTCATGGCCACCGCAAGCGGGACAAGCGCGCACAAAAGTCGCTTCACCTCAATACACTCCTGTCGATCCGAATTTTGCTTGGTTTGGCGGGGTTTCAGCGGCGATCGGCCTGGCTGTTCTGGCGCTGCAATATAGCCATACGGCCATGATTGCCGTCAAAGCAGATATGCTTGGCACGCGCAAGGGATAGTCAAACAGGCTGCCGATCGCGACCATGACCAGCACAGCCGATGCAGCGAGGCCAGCGACCAGGCTGTGGGAAGCATCTCCGGCCATCGCCCGCCGGACCAGCAGCCAGCTTGCCTGTGCCCAGCCGGTGACCGCTGCGAGCATCAATGCCATACCGAACACTCCATGTTCTATGGCGGTTTCAAGCACATCATTATGCGCGTGGTTGAGATAGTCCGGGCGGAGCAACGACCGAGGCTCGGCAACCTTGAAGGCCGATACGAATGACCCCGCACCCGAACCGAACGGAAAATAGGTGCCGACCATCTCGATCAGCACGGGCAGAACGCGAAACCTGAGGTCATCGACCGGGTCTTCGCCCAGCACCCGGTCGATTGTCTGACCCTGCCCGCTGAGCCACGCGATCAGCGCCACGCCGGTTATGGCAATCGCGCCCGCCGCAATCAGCCCGATACGCGAAACCGATCGTCGGGCCGATCCGGCGTCGCGCATGGTGCGCCCGTATATGCCTGCCGCCGCCGCGAGTCCGACCAGAGCCAGCAACAGCCCGACCCGCGAACCGGTCGCGATGATCAGCGGCACGATCGCCAGCACGGCAATACCCGCGATAACCGCGCGAATACGCGCGATCCGCGCGGTCGCGGCGATGGCATACCAGGCGGACAGCAGAGGAAAGGACGCGGCGAGCAACAGCGCCTGATGGTTGCGATTGGCGAACAAGCCAACCGCCGAACCATTGTTGGTGACGCGATAGAGATAAAGCGCGGATCGCGGCGGCCCGATGATCTGCAAGAGCGCGAGCGCCGCCGAAATGCCGATGATTGCGATCAGCACCGCCAGCATCCGGGCCCGCGCCGGATCGTCGTCGCGCGCCAGCATCAGCAGCATAGCAAAGGGAATCGACAGGGCGAACAGGCTGTTCCAGCCTTCGAACGGGGTCAGCGTCCATGGCATCCAGCCCACCGGCAATCCGGCAGCAGTCAGCGAAGCGACCGCCACGTCGCGGCCTGGCAGCAAGGTCCAGACCGCTGGCGGCAGAGGTATCAGCTGGACGGCCACCAACAGCGTCATGATTCCCATGAAAATCAGCGGTCGGCGAACCGTGCCCAGATCGCCGCGGGTGGCGAGCAGGAAGGCGAGACCCGCACCGAGGACGGCCAGCGGGCGCAGCACAACCAGCGATTGCGTATCGGCCCTGCTCCCGCCGCCCAGCAGGAACACGCAGATGATGAACGCCAAAGGGAGCAGGGATATGAAGGGGAGCGCTGCGCGTGACTTCAAACCGGCTTTCAAGAGCATTCCTTTCAGGGACGGGCGGCCGCGACCAGCGCCGCGCGTTTAATTGAGCATGCCGTGGATGGCAACGATGATCGGCGCTGCACGGCATGGCGCAAACCGCCGTGTCGCCGATTTACCAACTCGTCACCTAGCTGTGCTATCCGCCATCCGGACAATGTCGAACATCCGCCACCCCACCCGTATCCTGCTGGTTTTCGGCACTCGTCCCGAAGCGATCAAGATGTTTCCGCTGGTCCAGGCACTTCGGGCCGAGCCGGGTATCGAGGCGCGCGTCGCGGTGACGGCGCAGCATCGCGACATGCTCGATCAAGTGCTGGCTATCGCAGAAATCGTGCCCGACATCGATCTCGACCTGATGACCGCGCAGCAAAGCCTCGATTCTCTCTCGGCCCGCATCATCACCCAATTCGGCGCAGCCCTGGACAGGGAGAAGCCCGCACGTATCCTCGTCCACGGCGACACGCTGACGACGATGATGGCCAGCCTGGCGGCCTATTACCGCAAAATCCCGGTCGGCCATGTCGAGGCTGGCCTGCGCAGCGGCAATATCTATTCGCCTTGGCCCGAGGAGGTGAACCGCAAGGTTACCGGCGTCATTGCCGATATGCATTTCGCGCCGACGGATGCCGCCGCCGCCGCGCTGCGTGCCGAAAATGTTCCTGCCTGCGCGATCCATGTCACGGGCAACACGGTCATTGATGCGCTGCTCGCCACGCGCGCCCGTATCGATGCCGACCCGATGCTTGCCGCCGGGCTCGATGCCCTCGCGCTGCGCTTTGCGGGCAAACGCATCATTGCGGTGACCAGCCACCGGCGCGAGAATTTCGGCGACGGCATGGCCAGCATTGCCCGCGCCATCGCCCGCATCGCCGACCGGCCCGACACGGCGGTCATCTTCCCGGTCCACCCCAATCCCCAGGTCCGCCCGGTAATGGAGGCGATGCTCGGTACCCATCCGCATATCGCGCTGATCGACCCGCTCGATTATCCGCACTTCGTCCGCTTGATGGCGATGAGCGATCTGGTGCTGACCGATTCGGGCGGCGTCCAGGAAGAAGCGCCCAGCCTTGGCAAGCCGGTGCTGGTCATGCGTGACACCACCGAACGGCCCGAAGGTGTCATTGCCGGCACCGCCCGCCTCGTCGGAGCCGACGAGGACAGCATCGGTTCCGGAATATTCACCCTGCT